>CASPVX010000068.1 GCA_949425575.1 uncultured Bacilli bacterium | reverse complement strand
CCCTATTAATTTTTGCTTCTTGGCAAGTTCTTAAAATACCAATACCAGCAAAGAATATTAGAGTTCCTAGAAAAAATCTTCCTTTTATTTTTTTCATAATTAAACCCCTTTCAAAGATGTCTAGATTATAGCACATTTTTCTTTAAATAGCAAGGAATTACTTTAATTGATTGTGTATAATGGTTTGGGGATTAGATACAAAAAGAGAAATCTCTGTTAAAATTGTAAGTGTTCAAACTATACAAAGGAGATTTCTCATATGACTATTATACTACAAAATTATAAAAAACTTATAGAAAAAATTATTAAAGATACTGTTTCTAGTACTATTGATAATGTTTTAACTAAATTTGAAGGATACAGTATTAATAATTATATTAATTTACTATCCTCTTTTGATAAATCATTATGTGAATGTTTTAAGCTTTCTTTTACCAATTTAATCACTGAGCTAGATAAAAGTTATAGTAATTCTAAAGAACGGAGATGTAAATATCATATAAAAGATCATTGTGAAAGAACTATTCTTACCATATTTGGTGAAATAACTATCAAAAGAACATATTATAAATCAAAATTAGATGGTTCCTCTTTTTGTTATATAGATAGATTTTTAGGACTTCAAAGATATGATTATTTTGACCCTTATATTAAGGCTGAAATCCTTGATTATGCCGCAAACCACAATTATTCTGAAACTGCTGAACATATTAATATTTTAATTGGTAATCGTATTTCTTTAGATCAAAAGCAAAAATATTTAAGCCGTCAAACTGTTAGGAATGTTATATTGAAATCTTTAATATCTAATCCTGAAATTAAAAGATTACCTGATGTAGATACTTTGTACATAATTTCAGATGAAAAATGGATTCCTACACAAAACAATCATAAAAAGAAAGTAATGCAAAAAGCTATTGTTATATTTGATGGTTTTAATAAAAAAGGAAGCCGCAAATCCTTGAATAATAAAATGACTTTTTCTGGCAGAAATGAAAAATTTATATACGAAGCTATTGATTATATAGAAAAAGCATATGATGTTTCTAAAATTAAAACTATATTTATGCTTGGTGATGGTGCCACATGGATAAATAATTTAAAGTATGAATTTAACTGTTGGGAAAATATTGGGATTATTCAAGGGCTAGATTACTTTCATTTTAAACAAGCTATTTGGAGAATATATAATGATAAAGATGTTTACAATACTATTTTATCTTATATTTTAAATAACAACAAAGAAGATTTCGATAGAATTATTAATAAAATAATAGATTTAAATCCAAATAGAGCCGATAAAATAAATGATTATAAAAACTATCTCTTTAATAATTGGAAAAAGATATTCAATTTACTTAAATATGATTTATCATGTCCTATGGAATCACAAATATCACATACTTTTGCTTCATACTTCACATCAAGACCAAAAGGATATAATAAAAATATGATTGATATATTAATGAACTTAAGACTAAAAAAGAAAAATAAATACAATATAAAAAAATTATATCTAAATAATTTAAATTCAAAAGAAATTAAGTCAATTAATGAAAAAGAGATAAATTATTCATTTTTTGATAAATCGGAGACATATCAAGTATTAGGAAAAATGGCACAATTTAGAGCATATTAAAAGACTGATAAAAAATATCAATCTTACAATTAACAGAAATTTTATAAAAAAT
>CASPVX010000067.1 GCA_949425575.1 uncultured Bacilli bacterium | reverse complement strand
TAGCTTTAAATGATAAATTTTTATCTCTTAAATGATAATTACTCATAGTTGTATAATTTCTATTTTTTTCAATTTTAAATACTGACATAAATTAACTCCTTTCTAGCACTCATTCAGCACTTAAAAATTTTTAAATTAAGTGTTTTGTCTAGAAACAAGTAGTAATGAATAGTAAAAAACTTACTATTCCTAGTAAGTTATGAAATGTCAATTTTATAGTCAGACCGTCCTGTTTTCCCGACCATTTAAAAATTAAACTCTTAATTATAAGAGTTTTTTTATTATTATTTTAGGTTCAATGTCAAGTAGTGTTGGTAGAACCAAAAACTAATGATAAATGAATCGGTAAGAGGACTAAGAAATTAGTTCTCTTTTGTTATGCTTTAATAGGATTATATAAACCTTTAATTAACATAACTCTAGCTTTTAAATGTTTGAACTTCCTGTATCCACAAGCAGTATGTTTAATTTGTTTAATTAAATTATTGGTACCTTCAACAATACCATTAGAATATTCATAATCAAAAGCATTTAAAATATAACTTTTCATATTTTTAAAAGTTTTAAGAGCCTTTTTCATATATTTAGAAACTTTATTGTTTTTACCATTAATAATACTTAAAAATATGTTCTTATTTTTAGTATCAATAGAATATAAAATAGATTGATATATTTGATAAGTTTCATATAATTCTTCATTAGTATTTAATAAATAGGTAACAATATCATATTTAGACATTTCTTTCTTAAAACATTTTTGATAAGATTTATTATCTTTATCTAAATCTCTTTTATCTTTTAGAATAAGTTTCCAATACTTCTTAAGCTTATTATAGTAAGGATTAGATTTAATACAAAGTTTAATTCTAGTTTTATCTAAAGCATTTCTAACCTGTAAAACAATATGAAATCTATCAGGAATAAGAATGGCATTTCTAAATAAAGAATGCATTAGAGAATAATAAGGTTTATATAAATCCATAGTAATGAATTTAACATTATCTCTTTGTTTTTTAGAATAATTTTTAAAGTATTTTTCAATATCTAAAGATTTTCTACTATTATTAATATCAAAAATGTTTTTATTATCTTGGTCAACAATAATAAAAGCCATTTTAGATATAGTATCTTTAGTGGCATTAAATTCATCAATACCAATAATTTCAGGAAGTATACCATTATTTTTAACAATAGTATCATTAGAAATATCATCTAAAATTCTATTAGTAGAGTTAGTAGAAATATTATTACGGATAGAGATATCTTTTTCAGAACCTTTATTCATTAGATCTAAAATAACAGATAATTTAGTATTATTAGAAATTTGTTTATGAAAATCAACAAGAGAAGTTTTAGCAGAAAAAGTTTTATTACAATGTTTACAAAAGAATCTTTGTTTATCAAGAAGTAAAATAGTATTGAAGTTAGAAACTTTAGGAAGTTTAACTAAACAGTTTTTATCAAAACCCCAGTTAATAATATCATTATTACCTTGATTAATAACTCCACACTTATCGCAGCATTTAGGAGTATAAGTAAGGAAACCATGGAAAACCTTTACTTCAATATTGTTATCTTTACGATTTTCTAAACAATTTTCATAAAAATATATGTTTTGGTCTTTAATATTTAAGATATTTTTAGTATAATCAGAATGAGTCATTTAATCAGATCCTTTCAATGTTTTTTATCCAATCACATTGTATCATAAAGTTTCTGATATGACTCATTTTTTAA
>CASPVX010000066.1 GCA_949425575.1 uncultured Bacilli bacterium | reverse complement strand
GTATAAGTTCCACATTGTCTAAACTCAAAATTAACATTCTTTCTTATACATTGTTCTCTAATATCTAATGCCCAGTCATAATTAAATATCCTAGCATTTATATCAGATTCTCCACCAACTACAACTAATTCAATATTATCGAGATATTTTTCAATGTCTATTTTTTCTAATAATGGTTGTGCTGTTATACATTTATGTTTTATTGGCAAATCTTTAAATATCGATAATTTATAATCTGCATTTTTTTGATTTTCAATAGTGCAACATACAACTACATTATCGTATCCATCTTCCCAGTCATCTGGAATACATTTCATAAATCTATCAATTCTTTTTGTTAGAAACAAAAAAGTACAGTCCTGTCTTTCTTTAATCATTTTCCAACATTCATTTCTCCACTTATCTGCTTCTTCTATTAGAAAATCAGTAGAAAAACATAAATAAACAATTCCAGATTTCATTTTATAATTACCATTTTTTAATTTTTCTATTGGTTTTTCAAAGTCTTTTGTTTTTACTATATCATTTGTATCGACATTTCTTTTTGAATCGCCTTTATGAATATAGCAATGTAAACAACCATCACTACATTTTTTACACCCTCGCCACGGATTCCACATTGCCATATTATTTTACTCCTAAAATCTTGATTTTTCATAGTTGTAAGGAATACTTGTACCTACAACTACATCTTCTATTTTTTCAATAATTAACCAATCGTCCATATTTCCTTGATGGTCAAAATCTAATGCTGTAATTTCTTCTACATTTGTAAATTCAACTAGACATAAGCATTTTTTGTGCCATCTTTCTTTTTGCTTATCAGTTAACTGTAATTGATTATTATTATCTTCAATAGTTTTTGTTATTTCTTCATCACTTAATTTTACATAGTTTTGAACATCTTTTACAACTGCCTTTGCTGTTATCTTTTTTGTTCCTTTTTCCATAAAATAAAGTATCTCATCTTTAAATACTCTGCTATGTGGTATTTTTCTTCCTGCTGCACCTCTTATAATCATTGTTTTACTACCATCTAAAATCTTATTTAATTCTTTTGATTTATCATCACAATATACTAAATGTACCATATTTTAATTCTCCTTTTTATTTTTAATCTCAGCGATAACTTACTATTTGTGCATCACTTTGATAATTTAATTATACATCTTTTTAAGACATTTTAATAGTGGTTGAAACACAAAAAATAGGCTATGGAAATCAAAACTTTCCATAGCCTATAAATATTATAATTCTAAATCATCTTTATTGGGACAATTACAAATAACATATTTTAAAAAAGTAAATTATTTCTAATCTGCTCACTATTGTATTAAGCATATTTTATCATGATTTATAAAATAATTTTTTATATTTTCGATTTAAAATTAATCCATAATTTTATTACTATAATAATCATTATCTGGATAGAATTTGTTTAAACTTTCATCTGTTTTTATATCATAATTTTTTCTAAAAACCATATTCGCAAAAAATTGTTCTAATAATTTTTTTTGAATATTTTCTCTGTAAATGATTCTATTTAATTTGCTATCCATATCTTTTAACATATCATATTTCGATTCCATATTTACAGCAGTTTTCAAACATTTTCTTATTGCTTCAACTTTACTTTTAATCTTGTTTTCTTTCATATAATTTTTGAGTAATACACTTTCTTTCTCGTTTAATAATACACTAAATTTCATACCTAAAATTTCTCCCTTCTTTAAAAATAGTTAAAATTTTTATAACAATAGGATATGTGAATGCACCACGAAACTAATAAACCCTTTAAAATAAAGGCTTTATCAGTTTCTTTGTTGCACCAACAACACTTTTCGCACTTGCGAAAATCACCTTTTTTGACTTTTTTGTAGTGGAAATTCTTCAAGAAACCTTATTTTTTCCTTTGTTTATAAGGAATTTTGAAGAACCTTTTTTGAACCTATCTATAATTTTAGTCAATTTAATCGTTTTTCATCTCAATTAAATTATTTATCTCATCTTCATATTTTTCTTCTATAACTTTTGGAATAAACTCTAATAATTTTTCCTTATCATTATGAAAATATTCCATTAATTGTGGCATTA
>CASPVX010000065.1 GCA_949425575.1 uncultured Bacilli bacterium | reverse complement strand
GCGTGTGCTCTAACCAACTGAGCTACAGGCCCAAACATTTGACTTCTTAAGTATACATTATTTTATGCATTTTGGCAAGTATTTTTCTTAACTTTTTTGTAAAATATTATACACTAACGTTTTTTAGTATATTATTATTACTATAAAACCCATTATAATATATAAAGAAGTCAATTTTAATTAAAAACAATTATTTCGTTACTTCAATTATTTTTTTAAGGACATTACCATATTTTTCTAATAAAGTTTCACCTTCATTTATTAAAAATTCATCTATATTAATCTTTTTATTTATAATACTCATTTTATCTGTTTTTATAATTTCTTTCCCCTCTATAAAACCTTTATTATTTACAAATAAAGCTAATACATCTTTTGCATTTACTAAAACAACACTTGAAACCTCATCATCAAAATCAAAATCATCATATGTTCCCTCAAATAAATCAATGTATACATTAGCAAATGCTCTATCTCTAAAAACACTTCCATCATTTTTAATTCTATCCATTTTAAAAGGTACTACTTCTACTAATGTTGCATCACTTGCATCTACATTAATTCCTATTTCTTCTTTAATTTCACGATTAAATCCTTGAGCTATAGTTTCCCCAGCCATTAGATGACCAGAAGCAGTTGTATAAAGAGTGTGTCTATCACTTCTTCTTTGAAAAAAAACATTACCTTTTTCATCATAAAGCCAGCAATGGACTGTTTTATGCCATAATGCTTTTTCATGAACTATTTTTCTATCTTCTGTTCCTATATGTTTACCATTTTCATCATAAATATCTAGCAATTCCACTTACTTACACTTCCTTACATTTTCTTAGATAATTATACATAAGATTTTCATTTTTTTCAACTTTAATGGTTCCGTTTAATAAAATTTGTGATATAATACATTTGGAGTTGTCTTCTTAGCTCAGTTGGTAGAGCAACTGACTCTTAATCAGTGGGTCTAGGGTTCGAATCCCTAAGGGGACACCATTTTTTGTTGGCCTGTTGGTGAAGTGGCTTAACACACTGCCCTCTCACGGCAGCATTCATGGGTTCGAATCCCATACAGGTCACCAAGTTAAACATATATCTGATTTTTCAGTTAAAAAAGATTAATAATATATTAATCTTTTTCTTTTTACAAATATTTTTAATAAAACAATAACTTTATAAAAAAGAGAAACATCTAGTTTCTCTTTTTGGTTAATTTAATGTTGGATAACCATTTTGTGCTACTTTATCTAAATTCCAAATACGGTTATTAAACGCTAAAGTTTTTTCATAGAAATTTCTATTATAAAGTTCTGTACGATTTACAGCTTTTAAATAGTTGATAGTACTATCAGTAACACTACTTGTTCCTGTTGATTCAATATATTCATAACAATTAACAAGTGATAAATTAATTACTGATTCTATAGCACCTGTAAATTTATATGGAATAAACTCATTCTCATCTTCTGTATAACCAAGCATATCTCCTATAGAAATAGAATTAGTTATTTTTGGTGCACTATAACCATTATCAACATATATATTACCAACAAATCCTGCATTTAATTGACGTTTTGTAGCATCAGTGTTGCTAGGTTTTGAAACTTTAACATTTGAAATAACATTTGTAATTGTTCCACCTCTTTGCATAGCACCAACAATACCGCCATTTTCAGTTGTTGTACATTCAATACTACCTTGAACATAAACATCTTGAATAGTTCCGCCATATTTTCTACCAATAAATGTTGATAAATAAACACCAGAACCTTTTACCTTTGCATTAACAACACTAATTCTTTCAAAAATTGAATTAGAATTATCAAATGTAACTACAGGAGCAACTCTATGTCTTCCTTCTAAGGTAATATTTTCAAACTTCATATTTCTTAAAGTTGCACCATTTGAATATTTAGCAAATGCAGCAACATCGTCATTATTACCTGGTTTAACATTATTAAAGTTTTTAATATTTAAATTTTCTACAGTACCATTAAATTGACTAAACAATGATAATCCATTTAAGTTTTTAAACGTATGGCCACCACCATCTATTTTTCCATTAAATGTTTCAGCTACAACTGAGCCATTTCCAGTATAACCAGTAAAGTCTATATCATTATCTATTATGAATATACCACTAGTATCTTCACTTAACTTAGCAATATCATCAACAGTTTTAATAT
>CASPVX010000064.1 GCA_949425575.1 uncultured Bacilli bacterium | reverse complement strand
ATTTGGATCTATGTCAAGTTTTTAGACACATTTTTCTACGAGTTTATATTTTTTTTCAAGCTTCGCTTGAGGAGTTGCTATAAATATTAAAGAAAGTCTTTAACATTTATAACAACTTTAAATTATACTATATTTTTAATGTATTCATTATATTTTTCACTTGGAGTTCTATAATCAAGTGTACTATGTATTCTTGTATTATTATACCAACTCTCTATGAACTCAAATATAGCTAATTTTGCTTTTTTAAATGTTTCATACGTATTTACATTTACTTCTTCTTTTTTTAATATGGCATTGAAACTTTCCATACTTGCATTATCATAGGGATATCCTTTTTTACTATATGAATGTCTTACATTATTTTCCAGTAATTTCTTTTCATATTCTTTTGATGTATATTGACTTCCTAAATCTGAATGAAATATCATTCCTTTTGTTATCCCTCTTTCTTGTTTGGCTTTATTAAATGCTTCTATTACTATTTCTGACGTCATATTTCTACTATATGACCATCCTATTATTTTTAAATCAAACAAATCCATCACTATGGCTAAATATGTCCAGCCTGTTTCTTTTGTATAAATATATGTTATATCTCCAACCCATTTTTCACTTGGTTTATCAGCTTTAAAATTTTGTTCTAATAAATTTTCTTTGTTTTTTTCATCTACTTTTTTGTTTCCTTTATGATTATATTTTTTTACTATTATACTTCTTAAACCTAACAATTTCATTCTTCTTGCAACTCTTTTTTGACTTACTTTTATTCCTTGTTTATTCAATATTTTTGTGATTTTGGGTGAACCATATCTTTTTTTTGATTTTTCATATTCTTCTTTGATTTTTTTATCTATTTCTTCATTTGCTTTTTTATATCTATTTTCTTTATTTGTCTTATGGTAATAATATACTGAATGGTGCAACTTTACTGCTTTACACATTGTTCTTATATCATACATATTTTTTAATTCATCTATAAATTTTATTTTATCTTCTGTTGTCTTGAGAATATGGCTAGTGCTTTTTTTAATATTTCGTTTTCTGTTTTTATTTCTTGATTTTCTTTTTGTAATTTTAATATTTCATCATTACTTGTGATTTCTCCTGTTGATGTTTTTATTTTTCCATATTTTTTTATCCATGCTCTTACATTTCCTTCTGATGTGCCATATTCTCTTGCTAATTCTGATTTGTTTTTGTTTCCATTTTCATATAATTCTACAATTGTTTTTTTAAATTCCTCTGTATATGTTTTCATTTTTAGACACTCCTTTTTCATTTACATAATATTATATCATCTTTTCTTCGATTCGTAAAATTTTGTGTCTATATATCTATTCTAACACCAGGGTTTAGGAATATTGACTAAAGCCAAATTCCTATGCTACGAAACAAATTCTAAAGGAGGAAAAAGATGAGCGAAGAATTAGCATATTCTATTTGGAAAGTGTAAAACAAGTAACAGAGTAGGCTAAAGAACAGAAACATGCTATTTATTTATAGTATGTTATCTGTTCTTTATATTATATAAAAAAAGTAATTAACTTCTTAAATATTTTTTATAATCTCTTCCATTTTTTCATATTTAGGCTCATATTTTTCAAGCATATTTATAAAACCCTTAGAATGTGTTTTATATTTCAAATGGCAATATTGATGTAAAACAACATAATCAATAATTTCCCTACTGTATTTAACTATTTCAGGATTAATTATTATTTTTCCATCTTCACATTTTCCTAATCTATTATTTAATTTTTTTATTTTGTAATCTTCTGGTGCAAACCCTAATAATAGTCTTGTCTTTTCCATTGCTCTTTCTACCTCTACTTTTGCAATTTCATTATACATTTTGTCTATTGCTAAATCTAATATTTTTTCATTATTTTCTTTTTTATATTTGTTTGGTAGTGATATTTTTATAACTCTATCTTCTACATTTAATTCAGCACATTTTAAATTTTTATAAATAATTTTAACTTTATAATCTACTCCTAAGACTGGAACTGGATGTCTTTCAGCTGAGTCCTCGATAGTTATTTTAAAATTAATTTTCTTTGTCATTATTTTCATTTAATATCACTCCTTACAAATTCTTGTTTTACAAAACATTGTTCGTTTTGTTGTTTACATTTTATATTCTTTTTTTTTAAATGTCAATACTTTTTTACAAAAAAATCAAAAATTTTGTTCGCATCTATCTTATCTCTATAAAATGCTTAAAAGACAGGTATTTACTACCTGCCTTTTATAAATCCTATAATACGCTATTTCATAGCTTCTTCAACTGCAACTGCTACTGCTACTGATGCTCCAACCATTGGGTTGTTACCCATCCCGATTAATCCCATCATTTCAACATGTGCTGGTACTGATGAAGAACCTGCAAATTGTGCATCTGAGTGCATTCTTCCCATTGTATCTGTCATACCATAAGATGCTGGTCCTGCTGCCATATTATCTGGATGTAATGTTCTTCCTGTTCCTCCACCTGAAGCAACTGAGAAATACTTTCTTCCTGCTTCAATTCTTTCTTTTTTATATGTTCCTGCTACTGGATGTTGGAATCTT
>CASPVX010000063.1 GCA_949425575.1 uncultured Bacilli bacterium | reverse complement strand
ATAATTTCCATTTTTTAATTTTTCTATTGGCTTTTCAAAGTCTTTTGTTTTTATAATTTCATTTGTATTTATATTTCTTTTTGCATCCCCTTTATGGATATAGCAATGTAAACACCCATCACTACATTTTTTACATCCTCGCCACGGATTCCACATTGCCATATCATCACGCTCCTAAATTGTAATTTATTATTTTTTCTTTATTTTTCCTAATAATAGAACTATATCTTTACTTAAAACATAGAATGACATATTAAATGAACTTGCAACTACCATTAATACAATAGTTAAAAAAGTAACAATTTCATTATGAGATAATGTAACAATGATTACAGTCAAAACTAAAATAATCGCTTCAAACAAATAATATTGATTTTTAATTCTTTTCTTATTCAAGTTTACATTATTAAATAGTTCTAATATCATTTTTTCATATTGCACACTTTTATTATTTTTATCTATAATTTCGCCTGATAAAATATCTATAACTTCTACTTTTATTATGCCACTTAATGGTTTTAATAAGGACATATCCATTAAGCTAATTCCTCGTTCCCATTTACTAACTGCATTTTTTGTTATTCCTAATTGTTCTGCTAGTTGCTCTTGGGTTAAATTCTGTTCTTTTCTCATTTTTGCAATAAATTTTCCTATTTTTTCTTGATTCATAATATCCCTCTTTTCAAATAAAAGAATATCATCTAGTTTCTGAGTTAATAGTTATCTTTATATTATCAATTTCACAATACCAATTCTTGCCTTGCTTGTAAATGTTACAATTTTTATCTAAAATTTTATTTTTGCAATAGAGAACTACATCATATGTATTTAGTTTAAGATTTTTCTTAATTCTATCAACACCCATTTCAGTAGTATGAACCTTGTCTATGTTTAATAACAATATCTCCTTCTTCATAATTCCCATTCCTAAATTGTAATTTTATGGTAACCAAAACAATAAATCTATTGCACATACAATTGTATTTTTTAATTTATTATTTGTTTTACTTAATTTAATTATTGCTCCTACGAATAGATAAATACTTATAACTATAATAACAGGTGCTATGAGTTTTGTGTTATCTAATAAAAAGATAGATACTAAAAATAAAATTATAGAAAGTATTATTAAAATATAATATAACATTTTATTCTTCATTAAGATTCACCTCATCAACAAACTTGCTAATATAAATCAAGTACTTTTTATGAATTTTTATAACTTTTTTTAATTATAAATTTAGACATGCTAACGCAGACCTATTGCTAGGTCTTTTTTTTACAATTATATCTTAAGACGTACCTAATTCAATATATTTCTTCTTTAGTATACCATAATATTGCCTTAAAAACTTATTTAATCCTGCTATTTTGGCTGATTTCTTACATTTGCCTTCTGCTTCCTTTTTAACTATATAATTATAAACTTCACAATCAACTCTACAAAATGATTTTATAGATTGCATAACTTCAAATCCTGTTTTTCTCAAATACTTATTACCTCGTTTAGAAATATGTCTATTTGGTGCTTCATACTTTCCAGATTGATATGGTGGAGAATCTATTCCTGCATAAGCAATTAGACTACCAGCATTTTTAAATCTTCTTATATCTCCAATCTCTGCAATCAATAATGGTGCTAATCTATCTCCAACACCTTTCATATTTCTTACTTCTTTGTATTCATCCATGCTCTTGGCAATTTCGTTCATCTTTGCTATAATTTCATTAGTTGTTTCAATCAGATTGATTAAAGCAACCACACGCTTATTTAATATAAGTTGTGTGCTTGAATTTGATGGACAAGATGGAACTGATTTTTTAGCTAGTTCGTAAACTTTTATAGCTAAATTTCTACCAGCTCTTTTTTGTCCTATTTTTTGTGCAATCTTTTCAACATCATTTAAAAATGTTTCTAATTTCTTTTTTCTAATAATTTCTGGATCACTAAATTTTTCAAATATCTTTAATCCTACTATAAAATTACACTCCTCTAGTAGTTGATAATATCCTGGAAATAACATATCTGTTAAATCTGAAAAATCTACTTTTTGTTGTACTTTCATAGAATTTAATGAAAAATATTGTCTTGATAAAAATTTAAGTTCTTTATACTTTTCTTCTTCAATAAAATTTGCTTTTAATTTATACCAATTATCACAAGCATATTCTGCTAATTTTAATGAATCCTTTTTATCTGTTTTCGCTTTTCTTAAACTTCTATCTAAATACTTTTTGATTTTTAAAGCATTCTCTGCAATTACACAATACCCCTTATCTAATAAATAAGTTAATATTGGTAAATGATATGTCCCTGTTTGCTCAAGAACTATTTTTAAATCTTCTTTAGAAAGCTCTTGTAATTTTGTATCTAACTTTTCTAAATCTTCGACATCATGATTGATATCAAAAGGCATTTCAATTACTTCTCCTTCAATACTCAATATTGCTACTGTACTTTTGCCTTTTGATACATCAATTCCAACTCCATACTTCATATTATAATCCTTCCTATTCCTTTAATTACGATTGGTTCTAACACTTCTACAATCTCTCAGTTTGGTTCTTTACACGAGTATTATTTCATCCTCAACTTGCTTAATCGAATATTGAATGTAGAGGTTAGTTAACACTTTGTAGGACGAGTACTTTAACTCCAATTACTATACGTTAACCAATCCTACTACAATCATAATAAAAAGAAGTGTAATTTTCAATCTAACTAACTAGATCTACTTCTTACACTTTTATAGTACCAAATTACTATCTGTTAGTTATATTATAGCATTTTTCTACAAACAAAAGAAGATAGGAACACTAAATAAATTAGTGTTCCTGAAATAAAAAAACTAGATTGTATCTAGTAGATTTTTTTAATGGTAGCGAGAGAGGGATTCGAACCCCCGACATTCGCGGTATGAACGCGACGCTCTAGCCAACTGAGCTATCTCGCCATGAATAAGAACAATATAATTGTAGCATAGTTAAAAATATTTTACAATATGTATTGTACACTTTTTTATAAAAAATATACGGATTATACACTATATTC
>CASPVX010000062.1 GCA_949425575.1 uncultured Bacilli bacterium | reverse complement strand
AAGATCATCGTATTAATATATTAGATACTCCAGGTCATGCGGATTTTGGTGGAGAAGTAGAAAGAATTATGAATATGGTTGATGGTGTTTTACTTGTAGTAGATGCTTATGAAGGTACAATGCCACAAACTAGATTTGTTCTAAAAAAAGCTTTAGAGGCAGGAGTTATTCCTATCGTTGTTGTTAATAAAATAGATAAAGATGCAGCAAGACCAAAAGAGGTTGTAGATGAGGTTATTGACTTATTTATCGAATTAGGTGCGGATATTGATCAATTAGATTTCCCAGTTATTTATGCATCAGGTCTTGCGGGAACATCTAGTTTAGATCCAAACCCTAGTACGCAAGAAGAAACTATGGATTATATTTTAGATGCTGTTATAGAGCATATTCCAGCTCCTAGAGTAAGTTTAGATGGAACTTTACAATTTCAACCTGCACTTTTAGATTATAATGATTTTGTAGGAAGAATTGGTATTGGGCTTGTAAAAAGGGGAACTTTAAAATTAAACAGTACAGTTTCTTGTGTTCGTTTAGATGGCAGTATTAAACAGTTTAGAGTTCAAAAAATATTTGGTTATTTTGGACTTAATAAAATTGAAGTTAATGAGGCTCATGCTGGTGATATAGTTGCTATTGCAGGTCTTCCTGATATTTCAGTTGGAGAAACTGTTTGTGAAGTTGGAAAAGAAGATGCATTACCTCATTTACGTATTGATGAACCAACATTACAAATGACTTTTGGTGTTAATACTAGTCCATTTAATGGACGTGAAGGTAAGCATGTAACTGCTCGTAAAATTGAAGAAAGATTATTTAAAGAAACTGAAAGAGATGTATCTTTAAAAGTTAGACAAGTTGACTCTGAATCTTGGATGGTTTCAGGACGTGGGGAGCTTCATTTATCTATTTTAATTGAAAATATGCGTAGAGAAGGTTATGAACTTCAAGTATCAAAACCACAAATTATTACTAAAGAAATTGATGGGGTTATTTGTGAACCATTTGAAGATGTTCAAATAGATGTTCCAGAAGAATATGTCGGAAATGTAATTGAACTTTTAGGTAATCGTGGTGGTACTATGGAAAATATGGAAAATAAGAGTAATCAAGTAAGATTAAATTATACTATTCCATCACGTGGACTAATTGGTTTTAGTACTGAATTTATGACTTTAACTAAAGGGTATGGAATTATTAATCACACTTTTAGAGAATATTTACCTATGGTATCAGCTAGCGTTGGTGAACGTAAGAATGGTGTTTTAGTATCTATGGAAAATGGTAAATCAACAGCTTATGCATTAGGTTCATTAGAAGACCGTGGTATTATGTTTATTGAACCAGGTGTTGATGTGTATGAGGGTATGATTGTAGGGGAAAATAATCATGATAATGATTTAGCAGTTAATGTAGTTAAAGGTAAGAATTTAACTAACACAAGAAGTGCTGGTAAAGATCATACTGTAGTACTTAAAAGACCTCGTGAAATGAGTTTAGAGGTTTGTTTAGATTATATAAATGATGATGAACTTGTGGAGGTTACTCCAGTTAATTATCGTTTAAGAAAGAAAATTTTAAATACAAATGAACGTAAAAAATTTGATTCTAGAAAGAATCAAAATTAAAAAAAGTATATGATTTTATTCATATACTTTTTATTTATATATAGTGTCAAATGTTATTTTGTTATTTTGCTCTTTTACAATTATAGACACTTCATAGTTATATGGGTTTTTAAATGAAATTCTAATTATTGATTTTTCCAAATTCTTACGTATTGCTATAGTGTTTTTGTCGATTGTTTCTTTTTCATATAATAAGTCTATGTCTTCATAATCATGACCATTGAATTCTTCTAAGTTTATTTTAAAGTCCTTTATATTGGTGTCAAGTCTGATTATAGTATAACTATCAATATTATCTAATAAAATATTCTCATCAGTATCAATTAATTTATGGTTTGTAGTATGTTCTATTTTAAAGAAGTTAGCATCATAATATGTTTCTTCTAATTGTTCTAGATAATTTATTAATTCTTTATTTTTTGAATAATGATTATTATAGTTTATATAGTTATCTGAAAGAGTAAATTTATAAATATCTGATTTAGTTTTAATTGTTAAGGTGTTTTTAAATTTTTCATTAGGCATCTTTTCATTAAAGGCATTTTTATTGATTAATTGCTTTACTTTTTCATAATCTTCTTTTATTATTTCTACATCGCTATATTTTGCTTCTGTAATATCATCATTTATTTTAAATTCATATGAAGAGCATCCTGTTAATAAGAGTATAATTAGTAAAATAAATTTTTTCATTTTATCACCGTTTTTATTATGTACTTAAGAAATTTATTAATACAAAAAAAGTCCTTTAATATTGGACTTCTTGTTTTTTAGTTGTTTGTTTTTTCATTTCCAAATAATAATTTCTAAGTTCTTTAAATCTTTGATAATGAACGATTTCTCTTTGTCTTAAGAATGCAAGTGGTGCTAGAACATCTGGATCATTTGTTAAATCCATTAAATGTTCATATGTGGCACGCGCTCTTTGTTCTGCTCCCATATTACTTTCTATATCAGCAATATAATCACCAGAAACTTTTATATAAGCCATATTAAATGGATTACCAAATGAATCTGATGGGAATAAATCTTTTCCAAATTGTGCATAGTTTTCGCCTAACCCTGCTTTTTTAAGTTCTTCTACAGTAGCTCCTTGCATTAGTTGATAAAGCATTGTTGATATAATTTCTACGTGAGCAAGTTCCTCTGTTCCTATATCTGTTAAGAGTGCTTTACCTCTATCATCTGGCATATTATATCTTTGATCAAGATATTGCCATGCAGCTGCAAGTTCTCCTGCTGGACCACCATACTGCGTTACAATATATTTTGCAAGTTTTAAATCCTTATTTTTGATATTAACCGGATATTGTAATTTTTTTTCATATTTCCACATAGTTAAAACCTCCTTATTTGTTTTCCCAAGGCCATGGTGATTCATTCCAAGCCCAAGGATATGTGTTACTAGCATCTACAAATAAAGGTCCATATTTCTTTTCATATTCCATAATATATTTATTTGCTTCTGCAGTGTATTTATTGAACTGCTGTATCATATCACGGTCTGTTGGGTTATTATCTAAATAAAGATTTAAATCATGAGCGGCAAAACAAAATGCATCTATATAAGTAAGTAATTCCGCTTGCTCATTAAGTGGATCTATTTCATAAGGTCTTTCTATTTTATATTGATTATATTTTTTTCACATTTT
>CASPVX010000061.1 GCA_949425575.1 uncultured Bacilli bacterium | reverse complement strand
GTTTTGGCTCAATAGGTGCACTTGAATTATGTGAAGAAGATTTAATAAAAAAAGGTCATACTTTTAAAACCACTTGTGATACAGAGGTAATACTTCATGGATACACAGAATATGGTGCAGATATTGTTAATGAATTAAGAGGCATGTTTGCTTTCATAATTTGGGATAAAGAAAATAAAAAATTATTCGGTGCAAGAGATCATTTTGGACAAAAACCATTCTACTACGCTTTAATGAATGATACTTTTATGTTTGGTTCAGAAATAAAAAGTTTTCTATATCATGAAGATTTCATTAAAAAAGTAAATAAGAATGCTTTAAAACCTTATTTAACATTTCAAACTTCAGTTTTAGAAGAAACATTTTTCGAAGGTGTTCATAAATTACTCCCAGGTCATTACTTTACTTATGATATGGAAACTAAAAAAATGGATATTCAAAAGTATTATGAAATTGAATTTAAACCAGAGAAAAAAGATTTAGATGAGCTTGTTAAAGAAATTGATGAGACTATTACGAAATCAATTGACTATCATGTAATAGCAGATGTTCCTGTTGGTTCATATCTGTCTGGTGGAATTGATTCTTCTTATGTTGTATCTTATTTAAAACCAGATAAAACCTTTTCAGTTGGTTTTGATTACAAAAACTTTAATGAAGTTCCTCTTGCTAAAGGTTTATCTGATATTTTAAAAATAGAAAATGTTAGTGAGCTAATTAACTCTGATGATTTTTTTAATAACATAGATAAAGTTCAATATTACTCTGATGAACCAAATGCTAATTTATCAGCTGTTCCACTTTATTTTTTATCTAAACTTGCTAGTAAAGATGTTAAGGTTGTTTTGTCTGGAGAAGGTGCGGATGAATTATTTGGTGGATACACTTTCTACAAAGAAGATGACTTATTACTAAAATATAGAAAGCTTCCTAAAGTTATTAGAAAAACTTTAAAAGCAATTGTATCCCCTCTTCCTAGTTTTCATGGTAAAAATTTCTTAGTTAAAGGTGGAAGTAAAATCGAAGATTATTATATTGGTAATGCTTTTGTATTTGATAATAAAGAAGCTAACAATATTTTAACTAAACAATATCAAAATGATATTAAATTTCAAGATATTACTAAACCTTATTATGATAAAGCAAAAGATCTAGATGATGTTACTAAAATGCAATATTTAGATATGCATTTCTGGTTACCAAATGATATTTTACTTAAAGCAGATAAAATGAGTATGGCTAATTCTTTAGAACTAAGAGTTCCTATTTTAGATAAAGAAGTATTTAAATTATCTAATACCGTTGCTCCTGAATATAAAGTGAGTCATGGAACAACAAAGTATGCACTTAGAAAAGCAGCATCTAAAAGAATTCCTGAGCAGTGGTATAAAAGACCTAAAAAAGGATTTCCTGTTCCAATATTTACTTGGCTTAAAGAAGAAAAGTATTATAAATTATTTAAACAAATGTTTAATGAAGAATTTACTAAAGAATTTTTTGATGTTAAAAAATTAAATAAAATGTTAGATGAACATTACAATAATAAAAAGAATCATTGTAGAAAACTTTGGAATGTATATGTATTTCTAATGTGGTATAAAGTATTCTTTATTGATTTTGATGAAAGTGTGGTTTAATAAAGCCTCACTTTTTTATTGGTTATAACCTAGACCTATTGCTTTTGTTAATTTTTCCAAATATTCTTCGATTAGTTTATTTTCATATTTGGCTCTTGCCTCTCTACAAGTAGTCTTCTTACTTCAAAGTAATGATTTAAATCACTTCTAGTTTTAGAGTAATCTTTTGCTTTTTTATAAATTTCATTTTTTACTAATGTTTCTTTTATTTCATTATAATAATTAATAATATCATCTCCATTCAGTTCTACCTCCCTACTAATATGATAGTTTGTAAGCACTTTGATTTCCTTTTTTTAAAGAAAAAAACTTTAGATTTTTCTAAAGTTTACATTACTTTTTCTATTTCTTTTATATATACCTCTATTTTATCATTTAACAAGGCTTCTATTATTTCATATTCAATCTTATCTTTAATCAGTCTCTTAACTTTTCTAGCCCCATAATTTTCAAAATCAGAAAGCATTATTATCTCTTTTATAACATTATTGCTTATTTTTATTTCCATTTTATTATTATATTTTTCTTTCAATTTATTTATTTCATTTTTAACAATTATTTCAACATTTTCATAGGTTAAATTATTAAATTTAATAACACTATCTACTCTATTCATAAATGGAATAGAAAAACTATCATTAAGTTTATTATTCAATTTTTTATTTTTATTAAAACCTACATTATTATCATGAAAGCCTATATTTGATGTCATAATAATAACAACATTATCAAATCTTACAGTAGTTCCTTTGCTATCTTTTAATTTGCTTTCATCTAAGACCTGCAGAAATAAATTAATAACATCCCCATGTGCTTTTTCTATTTCATCTAAAATTAAAACACAATATGGCTTCATTTTGATTTCTTCTAAAATATTTTTATTGTCAGAATATCCTACATAACCTGGAGGAGATCCAATAATTTTACTTACACTATGAGCTTCTTTATATTCACTCATATCTATTTTAATAATGTTTTTTTCACCAACTAAATATTTACCAAATTCTTTAGCTATTTCTGTTTTACCTACACCTGAAGGACCGCAAAATAGCATAGAATAATGACTATCATTTAAGCCTAACTTTATTTTCTTACCAATACTCACTATTTCTTTTAATTGATCATCTTGACCTATTATTTTATTTTTAAACAGTTTATCCATATTTTTTATCATACTTTTTTTCTCGCCTAATATTTCATAAATTGGAATTCCTGTTTTAAAATTTACAACCTTTGCTACATCGTTTTTAGTTACTTTTTTACTAGCTTTTTTATAAAGGTTCAATTCTAATTTATTAATTTTATTCATAAGTTCAAATTCACTTGTCTTAAGGTTAGTAGCAACTTCAAAATCATTTTTTATAATTGCTCTTTTTTTATCTCTAATTATTTTTTTTAACGCTTCATTATACTCTTTATACTTTTTAGCATTTTTACTTTCTTTTAAACTTACCCTTGCACACACTTCATCTAAAATATCTATTGATCTATCTGGCTCATTACGATCATAAATATATTTTTTAGATAATTTTATAATTAGATCTATTATTTCTTCATCAATTGTAACTGAATGATAATTTTCATATGTTTTTCTTAATTTCATTAAAATTTCTTTAACCCCACTAGTACTGGGTTCTTCTATAACTACTTTCTGAAATCTTCTTTCTAATGCACTATCTGGTTCAATAAATTTTTTATATTCCTCTATCGTAGTAGCACCTATACATCTTAGTTTTCCTCTAGCTAATGCTGGTTTAAATATATTAGAAGCATCTATGGCACCTTCTGCCCCTCCAGCGCCTACAAGTGTATGAATTTCATCAATAAATAATATAATATCGCTATTATTTTCAATTTCATCTAAAATTTTATGAACTCTTTCTTCAAATTCCCCCCTGTATTTTGTACCTGCCACCATAGTAGCCATATCAACATTTATAATCCTCTTAT
>CASPVX010000060.1 GCA_949425575.1 uncultured Bacilli bacterium | reverse complement strand
TTCCCATTATTACTACTAATGCGAACATCATTATTAATATATTTCTTTTTTGTTTAAACATTTTTCCTCCCCCTATCTTTATTCCATCATATCATACAGGTGGTTAATTTACAATAAAGAAAAAAACACTTTACAAGTGCTTTAAGCTCCTAAAAAATTTAAAACCATATTAAAATCTATTTTTGTAAGCAATATAATAACTGCCCCTGCTGATAAAAATGGTCCGAATGGTATTTCATGATTATCAGTTTTCATAAGTAATAATGAAATAGGAAGACCTATTAAAGAAGCAATAAAAATAGCTATAATACTCATTGGGTAAGTTAAAACTAATCCGAAAATAAACATTAGTTTTATATCTCCACCACCCATTGATTCTTTTTTAAATAAGAAATCTCCAAGTAGTTTTATTCCCCACATTGTAAGAAACGCTAAAGCCCCATTTCCTAAAGCTATTACCATTTCTTTAAAACCATCTATGAAACCTATTTCTAAAGATAAAACGATTGCAAAAAAGATTAATACTTCATCAGGAATTATCATATAATGATAATCACTAACAACTATAATAATTAGCATTGAAATAAATGTTACTGCAATTATTATTTTAGGATCAAATTCAAATGCTATAAATGCAAGAGCAAATAAAAGCCCACATATTGTTTCAAAAATAGGATAAAACCATGATATTTTTTCTTTACATTTTCTACATCTTCCTTTTTGAATAAAGAAAGAAATGATTGGAAATAACTCATACCATTTTAATTTATGTTTGCATTTTGGACAGTGGCTAGGAGGCGTAATAATAGATTCACCTTTAGGTAGTCTATAACCGACTACATTGAAAAAGGATCCAAACACAGCACCTATTATAAACATTCCTATAATACATATAATATACATTTTACTGCCTCCTGCCTATGATTGAATTGCATCATACATATTAAACATTGGTACAACGATTGAAAGTACAATAACACCTACTATTGCTGTAAGCATTAAGATCATAATTGGTTCAACAAATGTTTTAATTCTTGTTACAGCATTCTTATGTAAATCTTGATAATATGCTGCAACTTTAATCATCATTTCAGATAATTGACCTGTTTTTTCCCCTGTTACTATCATTTCATATGCTGGAAGTGGAAAAGCCCATTGATCTTTAAAAGATTCTGAAACTCTTTCACCCTTAGCTAAGTTAGTAATAGTATCTAGGATTAACATTTTATAAATTTCATTATTAGTAATACGATTTAAAATATCCATACTATCAGTAATGAATACATTGTGTGAAAGCAAAGATGAGAATGTTTTTGCAAACATTGTAACCTCATTATAAATGATAACATTTCCTATTACTGGAATATGCATTAAAGTCCATTGCATTCCTGCTCTAAATGACTTAACGTTTTTATATAAATATAAAATTACTACAATTACACCTATTAGTCCTAATATTAACCAAATAAGATTTTTTTGTAAAAATGCACTAAAATTTAAAACCGCTATAGTAATTGCAGGGATTTCAGCACCATCCATATTTTCATAAATTTCTACAAATTGTGGAACAACATAAATCATTATAAACGTTCCAACAGCAAGTGCTACAAAGAAAATAATCATTGGATACATCATAGCTGTTACCATTGCTTTTCTAGTTGCTTCTGTTTCAGTATAATATTCTTCCATTTCATCTAAAACTTCTGGCAATTCTCCAGTCATTTCAGATGTTTTAATCATATTAATTAATAATCTAGGAAAAGCATTTCCTTGTTTTAACATCGCTTCACTAAGACTTTCACCTGAAGAAAGATCGTAAATAACGCCTCTTAAAACTCGTTCATAATTCTTATTTTTAAATTGTCTTACTAATATTTTAATAGAATCAATAAGTGGAATACCTGCTTTTAAATAAGTAGATAATTGTGCAAGCATAAAGATTAAATCTTTTGTTCTGATTTTACCCGAATGTTCTCCATGATTACCATGAAGCATTTGTATCCATTTATTTGTTTTAATGCTATAAACAGTATTTCCTTCACTTAAAAGGAAAGAATGAACCTCAACTTTAGAAAAAGCCTCGAAATAACCTCTAACAATTTTTCCTTCAGGATTTAAAGCCTCATACTCATACACAACTTTAACTTTACTTTTTTTAGCATCGTCTCCATTAAAATCAAGAAGTAAAGCTTGTCTATTAATATCACGTTTATTTTTTGCATTTCTAACAAAATAACTATTATCGATTGATTTTTTTATACCTTTGTTTATTTTAATTGGTACAGATCCAATTGCTGAAAAGAAATTATCTAACATGTCAGCAAATGTCATTTTCTTTTTCTTAGCATCTGGATTTATATAAGCATCATTAGCCCTTTGTTTTTTCTCTTCTGCTGCATTAAGCTTTTGGATCATTGCTTGTTCTGCTTTGCTTTTCTTTTCTAATTCGGCTCTTGCTCTTTCAACTTTGTCACGTTTTTTCTTTTCTTCTTTATTAACTCTACGTACCTCAGCAGTTTCACTACTACCAAATACACTAAATCTTATAAACTCAAATATAAAAGTTATACCGATAAATATATGAAAGATGAAACTTCCAATTCCATAACATATAGATAAAAAACCTAATAAAACATCTTTTAAAAACCTAATTATTAGTTTTAAAATATACGAAATTGTGTGATATACATACCAACATGGAACTAAAATAAACTTCATCTCATACCCACACCCTTTCATCCTACTATCTTTTTAATTATAGCACACTTTAGTTAACAATTAAACTTTTTTTATAAAAATCATATAATATCATGAAAGGAGAATCCTATGAATTTTTATAATCCTTATTTTTACTCGCTTCCTGGAATGAGTTCACCTGGTATTGGTACACTAGGAAAATTAGCTAGCTCTACTAGAGGTTTAAGTTTGGGAAGTATAATTAGTGGTACCCAAAAAACACTAAATATTATTAACCAAGCTATACCTATTATTAAGGAAGCTTCTCCAATGATGCGTAATGCTAAAACTATGTTTAAAATTGCTAATGAATTTAAAAAAATAGATACACCTACATCACCACAAACAGTAGAAAGCATTAATAATGAACAAATAGAGGTAGAAAATAATACTCAAAAAACTATCAGTGAAAGCGGGCCAACATTTTTTCTATAAAAAAACAACCATTTAATAATAGGTTGTTTTTTTATAAATAATATAATCGAAATCTATTCACAAGCTGCTACCCCTTTAGTAATTTCGCAAACCCCATCGCTTCCTCCTAAATAAACATAATCTGGACTAACAGAGGTAATTGCTTCTACATTTCCTCTACATATAAATCCAATATGACTATCAGACACACACCCGCCTGGAAACCACGATTCTAAACTTTCCAATATTGCCTTATTATCATCATAGTCCAAATTATCTCTACCACCTCTTAAACAATATTCATTATTTTCTGCAATAAAACAGGCATATGAAGAAGTGATTTTATTTTCTGAATCTATATCATGCTTCAAATAGATTATCTTACCTAATGTAGAAGGATCACTAGTTGTTTCTACACCATCTATGCTATCACCAATTCCCAAACTATTAGAATTGTGTCTATATACAACCCTATTTTCTGGAAGCACAATATCTCCACCTGTTTTTTGTGCATATATAAATTCTAATGTTAGTTTATTTGATTTTTCTTCTTCTGTTGCTGTTCCTGTTTTTGTTGGATCATACTCTACTTTTACATAAAAAT
>CASPVX010000059.1 GCA_949425575.1 uncultured Bacilli bacterium | reverse complement strand
GAAGAAACTCCAGTAGTAGAAGAAGCTACTGAAGAAGTAAAAGAAGAAACTCCAGTAGTAGAAGAAACTACTGAAGAAGAAGTAAAAGAAGAAGTTCCAGCTACACAAGCAAAAGAAGTAAAAGATACTAAAAAAGAAGAAACTCCAGATTATATGGGAGTAGAATCTATTAGACCAGGTGTTAATGTTTCTGATAAAAAAGAAGAAACAAAATATGTAATGCCTTCTGACACTACATATGTAGTTATTAAAACACCAGATGGTAAAAAAGTAGTATGGAATACTCAATCATTAGGTAATCCAAATCAACAATTATTTATTGATAAATATAACAGTATAGCTAATGATAAACTTGATAAAGACAGTATTTTTGCAGATGGTTATGGAAATGTTATTGTAAAAACTCCAGCACTAGATGCAAATGGTAAACCAATTATGTTATATCCAATGAAAGATGCTAATGGAAACTTTATCTTTAATGAAGATGGAGAATTAGTATATGGTGAAGGAGAACCAGTTATCGGTTTTGATGGAATTATTAAATATAATGAAACAATTATTGGTAAAATGGAATTAGATCCAGTTACTGGTGAAAAAATCTTTACAGGTATTGAAGGAACTGAAGTTAATTTTGGTGTTAATACTCCAAAAGAAGTAAAAGATCCAGATGAATTTCTTCAAACTACAAAACCTGTTAAAAAACCAGAACAACCAGAACCAGAAAATCCAACTCCAGAAAACCCAGAACCAGATGAACCAAAAACTCCAGAACAACCAGAAAACCCAACTCCAGAAAAGCCAAAACCTGAAGTACCAAAAACATTTGTTGGTACATCACCTAAAACAGGGGATGCTAATAGAATGATTATTAATGGTGCTGCTGCAGTAGTATTAGCATCAGGCTTAGTACTTGCTGCATCAACTTATGCTAACATGAGAGAAAATAAAAAATTAGTTTTAAGATAAGGAATAATGAGGAGGAATATTATGAAAAATGTATTAAATAAATTAAGTAAAATATTATTAAGCGTATTAGTAATTGCTGCTGTAGTAGTAAGTTCACTTCCAGTAGTAAGCGCTGCTGAAGCGGTAAAAAACATAACAGTTAAACGTACAGCTATTATGGATTCATTTATTGGAGATAAAAATGATTTTACAGCATTCGCTACAACAAATGGAATAATCGTTTATTGTACAGAACTTGAAAAAACAGGTGCGGTTACAGGAACACCTTATACATTTGAAAAAAATGCTGATGCTGGATTATTATGGATGATGAAAAATAGTTATCCAAATAAAAAAATTACAGGTAGTTCAGAACGTGACCAATATATTACTCAATCTGCTGTTTGGTGGTATATTGATGATATAACAGGTGCTGATAAATTATCTGAAGAGTTTAAAACAACTGATAAAGAAGCTTATGCAGGAGATAGAAATGAAATCATTAAATTAGTTAATAATGCTAAAGCTCATAGAAATGATGTTCAAAAAACTCCATCATTAAGTTTAAATGCAAGTAATGTTAATTTAAAATTAACTTCTGATAAAAAATATTTTGAATCAGAATATATGACAGCTAACCTTACAAACGCTAAAGAATTTAACGTAACTGTAAGTGGTGTTAAAAACATTCAAGTAGTTAATTCAAAAGGAGCAATCCAAACTAAATTTGCTTCAGGAGAAAACTTTAAAATTAAAGTTCCTGCTGCTGATATTACAACAAAAACTACAATTAATGTAAAAGCAACAACTACTACTGGTGTTGAAACTGTAGGTATTTATAAAACTGCAGATTCAAGTTTCCAAAGAGTAATTTCAACACAAATTAATGTAACTCCAGCAGTTAAAGACATTAATTTAGTTGCTACTCCAGAAAAAGTAGTTAATCCAACTTGTGAATATAAAGATGGTAAATACTATGGTTTAAAAGGTAATATTGTAGACAAAGCTACTTATGAAAAAGAATGTGGACCAGCTAAAAAAGTATGTGCTATTGAAAATGGAAAATACTTTGGTAAAGATGGTAAAGAAGTAGACAAAGCTACTTATGATAAAGAATGTGGTGAAGTTATTACAAATGTTCCAAATACTGGTGCAAATGTATCTATGGGATTAATCGCTTTAGGTGTAATTGCAATCGGTTCAGGAGCTGGACTAATCGCATATAGAAAAAAATTAAATAATTTACAATAATAAAATAAGTCAAACAATTTAGTTTGACTTTTTTATTGAATTAAACAAAATTCGACATTTTCTGCATTTTCTATTTACAATAAATTTAAAATGTTGTATATTGAAATTAAAGAAGTACCAACAGGTGCTTCTTCTTTGTTTATAGGAGGATGTATGAGAAAGAAGTTAAGTATGATCATTAGTTTGATCATGGTCTTTGCTTTATTAGTGGAGGCCATTCCTGTTTATGCTTTGGATTTTGGGAGTGACAAAGTATTAGATAAGAGCTTTAACAGTACAAATGACATCATCGAAACACCAATAAAAAGGGAAGTTATTGGAGAGATTGTTTCAAAAAGAGAGGAGAATAAAAAATATTTTAAAATGAACGATGGCTCTGAAATGGTTAACACCTATGCAGTTCCAGTTCATTTTAAAGAAGAAAGTAGTTATGTAGAAATTAATAATGAATTAGTTTCACAAGATGAAGTATATGTAAATAAAAAGGCACCATATACTGTAAAATATGAAAAAGAAACAGAAAATGGAAATTTACTTGAACTTGAAAAAGATGGATATACATTATCTATGAGTTTAATTGAAAGTAAAAATTCAAAAGCTATTATTCCAAAAGGGAAAAGTGTTTCCAAATCAAAAGAAATAGTTTCAAATATTGCTTCAGAAATAACATATAGTGAAATCAAGAACAATATTGATATTAGCTATACAACACTTCCAAATAAGGTTAAAGAGAGCATTATTTTAAAAGAAAAAAATAGCGGTTCCGTTTTTGAGTACATTATTAAAGTTGATAATTTAGAGGCAAATATTAAAGAACACAATATAATTGAATTCAAAGATAAAAATGAGATTATTTTTGAGATCGAAACACCTTATATGTATGACCGCGATTTTAATTTAAGTTCTGACATTGATTTAAAACTAGAAAAAATTGATGTTGGATACAAATTAATAATAACTCCCAACAAAAAATGGCTTAATGAAAAAGAAAGAAAATATCCTGTTGTGATTGATCCCACAATTATAACAAGACAAATACGTGATCAAATAGATGATTTATTCATTTATGAAGGCGATGATAATGTCGATCCTCATGTAAGAGCAAATCAACATATTCTTAGAGTAGGTAGTAATAATTTTTCTAGTACTAATGGAAATCCTACTAGATCATTAATAAGATTTAATATTCCAGCATTAGATACTGGAGATCAAATTGTAGATGCTAAAATGGCACTTTATAGTTATGCATGTAGTTTAGAGCCAGGCATTAGCTGCCCAGATGGTAAAAAAATCGAAGTAACAGCACATAAAGTTACTAAAGATTGGACTGACAACAATGCTAAATGGTCATATTTAAAAGATGGCTTTGATCCTAAAGTGGTCGATTATAAAGTGTTTAATTATAATAAAAATGATGAAGTCAAAATTTATGAATTTGATATTACTAGTATTGTAAAAGACTGGTATGTATCAGGTAAAAATAATGGACTTATGCTTAAAGAAAACAATGAGGTTAAAAAATTAAGTAGACCTGATGCATATTTCTTTTCATCTGATATTAGTGAGACATATGCAAATGCGAGACCTGTCGCATCAATCACTTATAGAAATCAAACAGGCTTAGAAGACTATCAAACTTTTAGTTCCCATTCTATAGGAAATATAAATGCAAATATTAAC
>CASPVX010000058.1 GCA_949425575.1 uncultured Bacilli bacterium | reverse complement strand
TTATGAAACTATTGTATATGGATTTGATTCTGTTCCTTCTCCTTCTAAGTTGATATTAGATTTTAGATAGACAGCTGGCACGACACCGGTGTCCCTATTGGACGCGAGGTTGGTGCGCACACGGCCGTAACTGTACACATAAAACACGTAGTTTGAGTAATCCGCGTTAGGCGAAATAGTCCATAAATATTCTGTTGTTGGTACTATATAGTTTGTTGTTTTACATGTACTATAATTAGTTTCATTTAAACTATAATTTCCACATAGGCTTGGATTAGTGTTGGCTCTTAAATATTCACTTAATGTCATTAATCCTATATTTCCACTCCATGTAGTTCCATTCTCTGAAGCTATTTGTCCTGCTAAATCTGTATTATTATATGTTACTGGTCCTACACCCCATGTATGAGCTTGAATTAGGTTTTGTGCATCACTATTTAAACTATTATAGTAATCATTATTTAAGTAAGTATTTAACGGCGCTGGCCTTGCCCAATTATTTGAATTTGATGAATCAAATGCCATATTACCTATACTATCTTTTTTCATTATTTTTAATGTTCCATCATTCTCTACTGATAGTATTCTCCAGGTTTCATTATTAAATGTTATATAGTTATTTGGATTTGCTCCTTTATAAACATATCTTCCTTCTTCATATTCATCTGCATATAATCCATCTCCTGTTGTTACTGCTGATGCAATTAAATCATCTGTAGTTATTGGTTCAGATGGTGTAACTGTTCCGTTTCCATCCGCTTGTACATAATCAAGAGTTACTGAAATTGTTCCTTTTGTATTTTCTGGCTGTGTTGTTACATTACTATCATATGTTATTTTTAATTTTAATGTTGCTGTTCCACCATTTGCTGTTAAGGTGTCTCCTTCAGTAAGTCCACTTGTTTCAAATTTGATTGCTGGATTATTTGATTCTGATAATGTAATCTTTTCTAGTTTTGCATTTAAACTTCCTGCGTTTGTTACTGTTATATCATACTCAATAGAATCACCTGGGCTTACTAAATCTGCTTCTACTGATGCAGTTAAGGTTCCTACTCCACTTATCTTTTTATTTCCACTTTCATCTACTGTTGTTGTAGCTGCACCTGTTTTTGTCCCTTCTGTTATACTTGTTATTTTTATATCCCAGTTACTTGAAATACTTGATGTTCCATTAATGTTTAATGCTGTACTAAAAGCTGCATACCCTACTACCATTAATAATAGAACTGCACACAAGCTTCCCATTATTATATTTCTTTTCTTTCTCTCGTTCATGTTTTACTCCTCCTATTATATTTTCATTATAACTTATTTTTATATTTAGATACAAGAAATTTTTTTCTTTATTTACACCAGGTATACAAAAAAAAGAAAGAAAATTAATTCTTTCTTAATAATTTTGGTTTTTCTTCATAAGTACATATCCACTTGGCTGTAAATTTTCACATAAATTTTCTTTGGCAAGTACTAAATCAATATAAAAATCTTTAACATCCATTTCTTGGTTTTTATATCGTTCGTTACTTTCTTTAACATTTTTCATAAACAATGAATAACATACATCCTCTGCTTTAGGTATATATAATGATGTTCTAACACAATCACCTTGACTTGGTCTAATTTCAAATAATTCATTAGCATCAAACAAATCATTTATTCTATTACAAGCAACAAAAACTATATCTGTAAAAACATAAACACCATATTTACCTCTTTCAACACTATCCAAAGCAAAATCAATAGTTCGTACAAATTCATTTAAACGATCTTCATTGGTGCGTTCAGATAAATCAATATACTGTGATATTCCTGATTTATTAGACATTTTATCTCTCCTTTTAGATTAAAAATAACCCGTCAGTGGGCTATTATAATACAAATTCCATTAAAATACAAACTACAAAGAAAGCAAAACCTAAAATCCAAGTAAGTCTAGTAATGAATAATTCACTACCTCTTTCTTTACGATTTGCAAATAAGTCATCATTCCCGCCCATTATACTACTACTTGCGGTTGCTGATTTTCCACTTTGCAATATTACTATTGCGATTAAAAGTATAGAAAGTATAATTAACAATATTTGCATATTAATTCCTCCCAGCTTTATATAATTTACCACATTTTCAAAGAAAAAGCAACCATTAATATAAATATATGTAATTAGTTGCTTTATTATTACGAATTTATTGTATAAGGTTCTTCTTCAGTTCCTTTACCTGATAAAGTTATATCAGATTTTAAATAAAGAGCTGGCAAAACGCCATAGTTTTCACTACCCGCAGAATAGTAGCCCACATATCCACTACTACTCACATAGAACATGCGGCTAGCATAATCTGCGCGAGGTGAAATAGTCCATATATAACCTGATGTTGGAACTATAAAATTAGTCGTTTTACATGTACTATAATTAGTATTATTCAAATTGAAGTTCCCACACTGCTGTGTATTAGTGTTAGCTCTTAAATATTCACTTACACTAATTAATCCTATATTCCCAGACCATGTAGTTCCATTTTCTGATGCGATTTGAGCAGCTAAATCTGTATTATCAGATATTACTGCCCCTACTGCCCATGTATGAGTTTGAATTAAATTTTGAGATTCACTGTTTAATGTATTATAGTAATCATTATTTAAGTAGGTATTTAATGAAGCATCTTTTAAAACTGTCCCTGATTGACTACCATTTGAAAAGTTATTATTAGTTGCCCATGCATTACATCCATAACTGCTTAATGCACAATAAGTACCACCTGTGCCATTACTGGTATCATCACGGTAACCAATTGAATCAAAGACTCTATCACCTATATTACTTGCTTTAATTATTTTTATTGTTCCATCATTTTCTATTGATAGTATTCTCCAAAGTTCATTATTAAAGGTTATATAATTATTTGGATTTAATCCTTTATATACATATCTGCCTTCTACATAATTATCTACATATAATCCATCACCAGAAGTTACAACTGTTTCTTTTAATTCAGTAGGAGAAAAAGGCCCTACTTTTTTGATAATATTTCCCTTAGCAGTTAAACTTAAATTAGTTTGAAATGCAGCATAACCTATGCTCATTACGCATAATATTCCCACCATTGATAATACAATTATTTTTCTTTGTTTATTTCTATTTTTTCCTTTCATCGCACTCACTTACTCTCCATTTATATTATACATAACTTTAATATTAAAGCGCAATATTTTGTTTCCTATATTGACGATGACTATACAAAAAAAACAGATTACTCTGTTTCTTTTGTTACTATAGTTCTTGTATTATTAGTAAAATCGAAAGAATTAATTAGCTCCATAAATTCCTTATAATTTAAATTTTTATAAATATCATATAAATCATATAATGGATGACCATATTTTCTAACTTGATAATCAATAGATCTATTTACTCTAGATACATTTTCACTCATTAGAATAATATCCTTAATAACATTTTTATGAATTAGACCAAAATCTTCTTCACTTATTTTTTTATCGTTAATATTATCATATATTTGTTTAAAAATATCTTTGATTTCAATTACTTCAGTATCAAAATCAATAAATAAAAATTCATCTTTATGATCTAAAGTATAACGAACAGGATTTAAAATATTTTTATCCTCAAAACATTTTTTATTAAATTTTGAAATAGAACCAAATTTAATTGTTAAATAAATATCAATATATGTAAGTATTTTGCACAAATCCATATCAATGTCTTTTAAACATACCTTATAAGCATTTTCTATAATATTGTTAGTCACATCTTTATAAAGTACTTCTTCTTCCTTAAAAACTTCATTAGGTTCATTATATTTTTTTACTTCTATTTTAGGCATGTTAGTATAATCAAGTTTATCATAATAATCTTTTACAAATTCAATCGTTTTTTCAGGATCTACATTACCAGTAATTGTCAAAATCATATTAGATGG
>CASPVX010000057.1 GCA_949425575.1 uncultured Bacilli bacterium | reverse complement strand
ACTTGATGTATCATTAATTTGTAATTGCTGCCTATAGGCTGCAAAACCTATTCCCATTAATATAACTAATGCGAACATCATTATTAAGATATTTCGTTTACTTTTAAATATATTTTTCATTATTTCCTCCCTACCTTACTATATTTTCATTATATGTTATTTTTAGTATTAACACAATAATGAATCAAATAAATAGTTATATATCTAACAAAAAAGCAATAGACAAATCCTATTGCTTAATTTGGACAAACTGTTTTTGAACCATCATAGGTATATTTATATTTATTATTATCAACATTCCAAGTTATAATAACTACTCCATTCAAATATTGTCTTCTACATTTTTCATTATCCTTACATTCTTCACTATAAGCAGGATTTATAATATCTTTGCTTTCTAATACACCTGCTTTTTGCATATCAGTAACAGATACGCATGAGCTATCATACTCATCTTCTTCTGGAAGAATTCCTGGATTTTTTGTTGTATAATTACGAGTAGCATTATAAATAGATTCTATTTGTTGATCATAGGTTTTATTTTTAGCGTCCTTTGTTATCCCAGTTATTACTGGGATTGATATAAGAGCAATTATACTAAGTAATAAAATTACTAAAATAAGTTCAATTAATGTAAATCCCTTTTTCATACTATCACCTATTATAATTATAATTACCTAATTAATAAAAGTCAATTATGCAGCCTTAGCTCTTATTAGTTTTAACGCTTTATTTTCACATCTAGACACAAATGCTTGATTTGTTCCAATTCGTTTAGCTACTTCACTTTGAGTTTGGTCTTCTAAATATCTTTTAATTATGATTGTCCTTTCTGGTTCTGGAAGTGCATCTATTTCATCTTTTAACATAATTAAATCACTATAATCGGGAGCATTTGATGAAATAATATCATATAAACTTCCTACCTCATTTTCTTTATCTAAACTAATACATTGTGCATTTAAAAGTGCGGCTGCTACCATTTCTTCTGGAAGCTCTAAAAATCTAGAAAGTTCAGAAACACTAGGTTGTCTTAATAATTCTTGTGCTAAAACATCCTTAGCCTTTTCTATCTTTAATGATAGCCTTACCATATCTTTACTTATTTTTATATTTTTATTTTCTCTTAAATATTGTTTCATTTCACCCATTATATAGAAATAAGCAAACGATGAAAATTTTGTTCCTATACTAGGATCATATTTTTCATATGCTTTTATCATTCCAATACATCCTACTTGAAACAAATCTTCAATATTAGAACCATTATCTAAATAATGAGCAATTTTATAAATCATATTTTTATTCTGCGCGATTAATGAACTAAGTTCACCTTCCATATATTCCCCCTTAAGTATTAATAAATTCCGCTGCACTTATTTCATCATGTACAATTTTATTTTTAAAGCAAGAATTTTTATAATCTTCACTTTTCTCACTCACAAATAAAGCCTTTCCATAATGGTTTGTGCAGTAATCATAGTTTTTAAATAATTCTTTCATACCATCATAATCAATTTCTGAAAGTTCACTTATATTAAAAACTATATTTTTAATGCCTACATCTTTTATTAGTTTAGATACTTCATTTTGCAATTTTCCTAAAGTTTCTTTATTCAAAATACCCTTTAGTCTAACAAATAATACACCTCTGACTGGTTTTATATTAATATCTAGCATATCCCACCTCGATTATAAATTAACACTTTTTTGTTTTTCTTTATATAGTTTCGACAAAACTAGAATTATTTTTATAAATAACAGAAATGGTATTAATAAGAATATAAGCAAATAACTATAATCATTTTGATTATCAATCTTTGGTTTTTGATTTATAGAACCATATGTTTTTTTAAAATCATTTTGAATATTTTCGTTTGTAAAATCAGAACCTTTTGTTTTAATTTCATCTTCTATAATATAAATTTTTTCACTATCAGAAACATCTTCAAGTAATTTATTAGAATCTTCAGCAGGTACTTCATCATTTATTTTATTTTGTATTTTTAGTTCATTTTCATAATCATTAATTATAAAGTCTTTATATAAATTTTCATCTTTAATATATTCGCTACCTGGTGGTGTACTTAAATAATCTGTGTAAACTTTTTCCTGTTTATATTTTTGGTAAAAAACATCTCTATATTTATACATTTTTTCCTCCGCCAATAATTCGAACTTATCATTTTCCTCTTTATAATCTTTATAAACAATTTTATCTTTATTTATAATTGGTAATTTGTCTCCTATAATATTAAAAGAAGCATCACCAATTCCTCTAACTAAAAACTGTGAATTTCCAGCAACTGGTAAATCATCATTTTGATATTTTGCTTTTATCCAAGTAATCCAGTCACCTGCATTTATAATATCTACTTTAGTGTTTAAATTTTCCAAAGGATATTCATTATCTAATTCTAATACTACTCTTCCATTAACTTGTATTCTAGCTTTATCATTTTTCATTTTATTTTCAAAATCTTTTTCACACAAATTACATGATAATTTATAAGGCACTTCATTTCCTTCATAATAAACTTTTATATTTTTAACATCAACATAATAATCTGGACTACTAAAATCTGTTAAAATTATTTTATTTGTATTTGATACAGTTTTATACTTATAAACAACCTTTTCTATAAAATCTTTGTCTTCTTTTTCAAATGTCCAATCTCCATATTTTCCATAAACAAAATCATCATAATTGATTAATGGAAACTCTTCATTTTCATATGCCTCTAATTCATATGGTCCATAAATATTTTCTAGTTTATAATACTTATATCTCCTTTCTACATTTTCATTATTATCTTCATATGCATATACAATATTTGGTATTAAAAATAGTAATAATATAATTTTTTTCATATTTTTTCTCCTTTCAAATAATGACTATACAAAAAGAAAAAAAATTGTGCAAATGAAGAACTTAACAAATTTAAACAAAAAAACGCCTTCAATTTGGCGTTTTCATATATATAATTTTCTAAAACTATATACTTTATTATGTTCAAATTTAAAAATTAGTACTTTAATTAATTTATTGTATATGGATCATCATTCGTTCCACTTCCTGATAAAGTTATGTTTGATTTAAGATAAAGTGTTGGTAAAACTCCCCTATCATTATTAGAAACAAAGACATACCAATCACCATCTGCTGAACCGTTACTTCCATATATAGTCCAAGGCGTGTGAACACTTGATGTACTAGGATTAAGCATAAATACTTTTTTATTTGTAGCAGTTTCTGCCATTGTATTAATATAACTAGTTGATTTACATAATTTATCTGAATAGTGACCGTTAGATGATTTTTCATCGCCACACTGACTTATATTACTATTAGATTTATAAAAATCACTTATACTTATTAAAGCAATATTTCCATTCCAAGTATATGTTTTTTCTTTACTTATAATCTCAGATAATTCGGAAGTACCATCGTCATCCACTGGTCCCACATTCCATGAATATTCTTGTATCAAAGATTTTGCTTTATTATTTAAATGGTTGTAATATGTTCCATTTAAATATGTATTTAATTCTGCGTCTTTTAATACTGTACCAGCATAATCATGAACGGGATTAAGTATAAAATTATCACTAACTCCCCAAGCATTACAACCATAATTATCTTTTGCACAGTATGTTCCTCCTGCTCCATTACTTGTGCCATCACGATATCCACTTGAATCAAAAGCTATATCTCCAATACTATTTGCTTTCATTATTTTTAATGCGCCATCTGCTTCTACAGAAAGTATTCTCCATCCTGATGTTCCATCATTTTCTTCATTAAATGTTATATAATTATCTGGATTTCCACCCTTATATACATATCTTCCTTCTTCGGTGTTATCAGTATATAGGCCATCTCCTGTTGTAGTAACTTTTTCTTTAAGCATTTCTGCTGCTGTTGGGCCGCTTGGTACTACTCCAGAACCTGTTTTTTGTGCATATATAAATTCTAATGTTAG
>CASPVX010000056.1 GCA_949425575.1 uncultured Bacilli bacterium | reverse complement strand
GCTGCAAATCCTATTCCCATTATTACTACTAATGCGAACATCATTATTAATATATTTCTTTTGCTTTTAAATATATTTTTCATTATTTCTTCCCTACCTTACTATACGTTTAATTATATATTATTTTTTTTAATAAAACAATTAAAAAATTGCTTACTAGCAATTTTCTTAACTTTCTATTTCTATTTTTTTAGGAGTACCATCTTTTAAGACAATATCACAAATTGTCTTTCCTTTTTTCTCTTCTTCTTTATATTCAATACTATTTATTTTTTTTACTTCTAAATCTTTAAGTGGTTCAAATAATTCAATACTTACATCTTCCTTAGTTTCTGCAGGTACTTTATCATTCAAATATGCATATTTAACAGTTCCATCCTCAAATATTATAAATGCTGCTTCAACTACATCTTTACTAATATTACCTGTTAATACATTTATGTTTTCTACTTTTTGATTTTCTAATGGAATCGTAAAGTTCTTAATAGTTTGATGTTCATTATTTCCACTTTCTAATGTTTTAATATAATTCATTTCAGCATATTCATCATTATAATTGACAGAAATCTTATTACCTGTAACTGATTTAATTTTTTTATTGCATTCTTCACATTGTTGTTTTTCAGCTTTTGGGCAATCTAAAAGTTTTTCCTTATTCATAACCTTATCATATATTAAATAACCACTTAATATTAGAATTAAAAAAATTAAAAAACCAATAAAAATATTCTTTTCTTTCATATATATCACCACTTTTAGTATGGCTTAAAAATAATAAAAAAAACTATTTTTTTAAATAGTTTTTAAAATCCAAACATAAGCCACTCTGGTTTTAAAATTAAGATCATTCCAATCAATAACATCAAAATTCCACCAATAAGATGTGAAAATTTACCATATTTAGTTGATATACCTGTTACTTCTAGCGTTTTCATAGCTATAATAAACACTATAATATCATCTATTAAGAAAAAGAATATATAAACAAATATGTTAAATGCATATTCTACTACATTTAAATCATTCATAGCTAAAATACTTGTATATAAAAGTGGAAGTCCTGCTGAGCAAGCAAGCTCTACTAAATTGACTGAGAATGCTAGTACCATAATTCCCAGAAGTGCTAGAAAAAAACTTTTTTCTTTTGTTATTTTTTTAATTCTATCAAAAATTTTCTTTCTTTTATTATCTTTAACAACTGTACATCCTGAATCATTAGATTTAATATAACTCCTTAAATTAACAAATGCTCCGATTAGTGCAACTACAGCAATTATATTTCTGATAAATGTTGTTTGCATAGCTGTTAAAGCAATATTAAGCCAGGCTACCATAAATAATGTATAACAAAGTGCTGATGTTACTAAAAATGTAATTCCGAGTGTCCATTTTCTTTTTTTATTTTTCATTGGAAGAAGCATACTAATTAAGAAAAGCAAAATCCACATTGCACAAGGATTAAATCCATCTACAAGTCCAATGGCTGCTCCTACTAATGGTAATGAAACTTCTTTTACATTTATATTTCCAAGTAGAGGAACTGTTTTTTCTTCTTCACTATTATTATCTTTTTTATTTTCACTCTTTAACGAACCATCTTCACTGGAATCATTATTCTCTTTTGAAGGTATTTCTTTATCTTCTTTAATAAGAGAAACTACATCAACATAGTTATCATCTTCTAAAGCATCATCAATCATTTTTCTTATTTCACTTGAAATATTTTCATTATAACCTACAGTATTTTGGTTTCCTATAACTGTAAAAGGAACTCCTGAAATATCAACATCTAATTTATCTTTTACTTTATCAAGTAAATGACTATTATCTTCATCATACCATACTTCATATTTTTCTATTTCTATTTTATCGCAATACTCTTTTTTCAAATTTTCTAAAAATTTTTCTTCCTCGGCACAATGAGGACAACCCTCTCCCCTAAATAAATTTATTGTTACTTCTTTTGCTTCTACAAAAAAAGGAATTAATAAAATTATAAGAGCAAAAACTATTTTTTTAATGCTTCCCATCTAACTCACCATTTCTTTTATTTTATTTTCGATTTCTTCTTTTGTTTTTTCGCCAACTAAACGTTCTTCTTTTCCGTTATCAAGAATTATAACTGGCAGAATATCTCCTACGTTTAATTTTTCTACTTCTTCTTCATCAATATCATAATCATATTTAACGAATTCTATATCGTTATACTCATTTTCTAACTCTTTGTATATTTTTTTCATTACCAAACAAGCGTTACACCAAACAGCACTAATAATTGTTATTTTCATATTATCTACCTACCATATTATTATAAATAATATCAAAACTGTTCAAGAATATATTTAGTTCTTCTTTAGTTGTTTTTTTAGACAAACTAATTCTAACTGACGAAGAACTTCTTTTAATATCATTAGTAACTGCCATCACAGCTTTAGATGGTGCATTCCCTTTAGCACACGCACTTTGAGTAGATATATATATTTCATTTTCTTCTAAAGCATGAAGTAATGTTTCTGGTTTAATTCCATCAACACTTATATTTAAAATATGTGGAATGGAATACTCATTACTATTTATCATAACTTTATCATATTTTTTAAGATAATCTTTTAAGTATTCATTTAAACTTAATACATAATTATAATCATTGTTTAAACTTTCTGATATAAGTCTAAGCGCCTTAGCAAGTGAAACAATTAAACCCGTTGCTGGCGTACCACTTCTATATGCAGTTGTGCTTTTACCGCCATGAATTAAAGGTGTTAATTTTATATTTTCTTTTTTTACTAAAACTCCAATGCCTTTTATTCCAAAAAATTTATGAGCAGAAAAACTAAACATATCTACATTTTCTGTATTTATATTTACTTTTCCTACTGCTTGTGTCATATCTGTATGGAAAATTACATTGTCATATTGTTTTAATAATGCGCTAATCTCTTCAATGTTTTGCTTAACACCAGTCTCACTATTAACTGCAGAAATTGTTACTAGTGTTTTTCGATCATCGATTAAATTTTTTAAATCATTCATATCTACAAGTCCATTATTTAGCTTTACAAAACTAACATCTACTCCCTCATCCATTAAATAATTTAAAGGTGCATATATAGATGAATGTTCTAAATCTGTAGTAATAATATGCTTTATTTTGTTTAACCCTTTAATAGCTAAATTATTTGATTCTGAAGCACCGCTTGTATATATAATTTCATTTGCTTTTACATTTAATATTTTAGCAATTTGATTAGTACTTGCATCTATTAAGTTTTTAGCTTCTATACCTAATTTATGTAACGAGTTTGGATTACCTGAATATTCATTAGCTTTTATGAAACTCTCCATTACTTCCTTATCTATTTTAGTAGTTGCACTATAATCTAAATATACCATATAATCACCTTTTAACATTATAGCATAGAAAAAGAAAAAAACGCTATATAATTTATAACGTTTTATTGCTTAACTATTTATTGTGTATGGATCATCAGTTGTTCCACTGCCTGATAAGGTTATGTCTGGTGTTAAGTAAAGTACTGGTAGAGCTGTATATATTCCAAAATTTATCTGGGTGGTATTTAGCTGTCCACCACCTGACTCAATAATCCAAACTGTTGTACTATTATTACCAGCATTTACAGAAAGTGTTAATAATTGTTGTCTTATCCAACTAGTAGACGTACAATTTCTATAGTTGGTCGAATTTAAATTTAATGATCCACATAATTCTTTATTTGAATTTGTTCTAATATATTCACTAGGCTTTATAAGTGCAATATTACCATCCCATTTTGATCCATTTTCAGCTGCTATCAATCTACTCATATCAGTATTAGCCATAATTCCACCGACTCCCCATTTATAGGTAATTATTAGGTTCTTAGCACTAGATGATAAACTATTATAATACGTTTGATTTAACTCAGTATTTATAGATGCACTATTCCAATCTTTTATATTGTTTGTATCCCATGCTTTGTAGTTTAGACCTGTGTTTTTAATGATTTTTACAGAGTTATTTTCTTCTACTGATAGTATTCTCCATCCTGCTGTTCCATCATTTTCTTCATTAAATGTTATATAATTATTTGGGTTTGCACCTTTAAAAATATACCTTTCTTCTTCATACTCATCTTCATACAAGCCATCTCCTGTTGTAGTAACTTTTTCTTTAAGCATTTCTGCTGCTGTTGGTATGCTTGGTACTACTCCAGAACCTGTTTTTTGTGCATATACAAATTCTAATGTTAGAGTATTTGATTTTTCTTCTTCTTTCGCTGTTCCTGTTTTTGTTGGATCATACTCTACTTTTACATAAAAATCATCTGTTG
>CASPVX010000055.1 GCA_949425575.1 uncultured Bacilli bacterium | reverse complement strand
ACACCACCAGAAGAAGCAACAGTAAGACTAGTAAGAAGAAATACAGATACAATGTATGTACTAGCAAATGCTGTAGAAAATGATAGTTATATAACAAAATATGAGTTTAAAATAGATGATGGAAAATATGTAGATAACGGAGGGGAACCATCATTTAAATTTAGTAATGTAAGTCAGGAATCACATAAAGTAACAGCAAGAATAACAAATGTAGTAGGAGATTCCGTAGAAGTAAGTCAAATGTTTGATCCTGCTGAATTAGTAGCTCCAACCATTAAAGAAGAAATCGTAAAAGAGGGAAAAAATGGCTGGGCACAAATAAAAAAAGTAACAATGACATTCCCAATGAATAGGGATGATTCAGCCGCAAGTATGGAAAATAATTATACCTACACTTATTGGTTATTAGGTAGAAGAGGTAATCCATTAGAGGCAAAACTGAATGATATTAATCCAGAAAGTGAACTGTGTAAAGTAGCATCAACACCATGTAAGATAAACACCGATAAACTTGGAAACAAGACATTCTCATATACTATATATGATATTAATACAGTTTCTACATTAATGGCACGAGTTAAAACAGAGACAAATAGTCAGACTGTAACAGCAACAATAGATAAAGTAGACGGAGAAAAACCAGAAATACCAAAAGAGGTTGTATGGAATAGTTCGCTTGTTGAGCATGATAAAATTATATTACATATTACAGCCCGTGATAAAGGCGAAAGCGGTATTGAAAAAATACAGTGTAAAAGAAAAGATAGAGAGGAATGGCAAGATGCTAATGGAACTGTATGCACAGTTTCAAATCTTGATAAAAAAACTAGCTATCGATTAGAAGTAAAAATAACAGATTTTGCAGGAAATTCATTAACTACTCCAACTCAAGAGTATACAACACAGGAAATAGAATCGATGCCAATAAAAATGACTCAAAACATTGGTTGTAATGGGACGACTGTTCATATAAAGTTTCCTAAATATGGAGAGGCGGCAGTTTATGAGTACAACTTAGATAATAAAGGATGGAAAGCTGTTCCAACGGATAGTACATCTGGTTTTATAACGGAACTAATAAAAGTTCATAAAACACCTTTATATGCAAGAGTAACATATAAAGGTAGAGAAAAACCTTTAACAACTGCATCAATGTATGTAGATGTTGATAATACTCCACCAAAATGTACATGGGCAGGACCTGCAAAAAGTCCAATTAAAAATGGAACAACAACAACATATACCTTAACATGTACAGATAATTATGGCACATTTAGTGATAACAAAATTGCAGTAGCCGATATTGAAAGTAGTAGTACAGGTGCAGCTTATGTAAGTGCAGTAAGTGCACCAGCTACAGTACCAAATGGGTTTAAATGGACAGTAACTGTAAAAGCGGGGGCAACATCTCATGGGACTGCCCAGTTTAGATTAAAAGCAGGGGCTATTGCTGATGCTGCGCTTAATAAAAATGCTTTAACTGCATATAGTTCAGCAGTTAGAAATGATAGTACAGGACCAACTGTAATATTTGGAACTAATGGTGGCGGATGGGCTAAATCAAGAAGCACTAAAGTAACTGCATCAGATACTTATTCTGGAATAGCATCAGTTAAGTATCAATGGAGTACTAGTACATCAACACCGACAAGTTTTGGTGGTACAATAGCAAATGGAGGAACAGTTACTGGATCAGGTGTAACAGGTAGATACTATTTATGGATTCAAGCAACAGATGGTTTAGGCAATGTTACAAAAGTTAGATCAAAACTATTTTATTTTGACAATAAAGCTCCTACTATTACAGCCAGTAATAGTAGTGGTAATGACTGGGAAACATCAGTTGTAATAAGTGGAAAAGTAAGTGATGGAGATTCTGGAATAAACGCTAATACAATTCAGTATTCATATAATAAATCTTCAACAGCAACTGATTGGAATAGTAAATCAACAACATCTTATTCAGGAACCTGGACAGCGGCTAGAAATACACAAGTATGGGTTAGAGTTGCAGATAATGTTGGTAATTGGTCTGCTTGGGAAGATGCTGGATGGGTAAAAATAGAGCAAGCAAGCAAAGTAGAAATAAAGCCAGCAACAAATAGTCCTTTTGTAAGCTCTAGTGGATATACAGTATCAGGCAAAAGTTACAATGCAAAATATATATTTAATATTTCAGGAGCCTTATCTGGTATAAATAAAGGTGAAAGTTATATGAAATATAACGAATCATCATGTGGTAAACTTAAATATGGAGCAACTGGGCCTAAATGTGGTAGTGCTTCATGGAGTGATACTAAATGGACTTTTGCAAGGTGTGGTGGAACAGTAAAAGCTTATATTCACACAACAGCTGGAAATCATAAAGAAAAGATTCAAACAGCATCTAGCAGATATTGTTCTTAAAAAAATGTGGGTGATTTGATGAATAAAAAAAAGATTATATTTTTGGTAATTTTAATACTTTTTGTTTTTGGTATCATTATTTATTTTCTATCCAACGAAAAGGAAAATAACTCTGATTCAAAACAGACACAGGAAACAAACAACGAGAAAATCGTTGAAGAATTTACTCTTGCATATGTTAAAAATGGTATTCAAAAACAAGAGATAGAGACAAAAGTTGGTGATGTTATTTCTTCAGAAAGTATTATGATTGGTAGTGATTCTTATTTAAGGCAAGCATTACTTAAAAGCGATTCGAGTCTAGAAAAATATGAAGAGGTTCAAAAAAAATATGCTTCTCGAGTTGAAAAATATATTGGAGATAATTTTACTTATAATATCGATTTAACTACAACTACTATTGATAAACAAGTTTTAACGAAAGTAACATTTAGAGGATATTATTATCAATGGTATTTAAATGAATTACAAAATCTACAGAGTAAATTAATCCATATGGCTGGATATGATATTGAAAAAATTTATAGTGAGGTAGGAAAAGATGTTGAAAAAATAATTTATATGTCTAAAATTAAAGCTATGGAAATATTAGATAATTATTTAGACAATTATATTAATGAATATGAATATGCAACAGCTGATATTATTACCGATTTTAATGATAAAACAGTACAGCAAGCTTCATTAATGTCATATTATTTGCAACTTAGTGGACTAGGTTATAAGCAGGTATCTGTAGAAACAGATGAATTTCAAAAGAAAATGTCTGACAGGGTGGATGCTTTTATAAGTAATGCATTGGAAGATGGCACTTTAGATAAAAGTGATCCACTTAAGCTTAAATAAAAAATGAAACGAAGATTTTATCTTCGTTTTTACTTTGAATATTTTTTTGAAGCTGTTATAATAAAAATAGATATTGTATAAGGATAGAGGGCGTTTATGAGAAAAAAATTAACATTAATTATTGTTTTAGTTTTAGTTATTATAATGATTATATTTATGTTACTTCCTAACAAAGAGATATCTGATGTAAAACAACCAACTAAGGAGGAATTTGCAACTAAGGAAATAAAATCTTTTACGGATAAAACTTTTGATGATGGTTTTAATCTAAAAGAACTTGAAAAAACACTTGGTAGTGAAACATTCTCAGATGATATTTTAATTGGAGAAGAATCTTTTTTAAGGGAAAAACCATCTGTAGTAAGAATTAATATTGATGATTATTTAGAAGTTCAAGATAAATATGCTTCTAGAGTCGAAAAACAAATTAAAGATAACTTTGATTATAAAATGGAAGAAACAGTTACTTCAGTAGAAGGGATTGTTTGTGTGACTGTACTTTTTAAAAGTTATTATTATATTTGGTATTTAGATGAACTTAGAGCACTTCAAACACAACTATTACAAATGTCTAATTATAAACCAGGTGCTACATTTGATGGTAGGTCTAGTGATGAGACTAATGCAGTGGTGTACAAAGCTAAAATAAAAGCGATGGAAATTTTAGATAGTTATTTAAATGATTATAAAAATGAAAATGAGTATTTTATATCAACGATTAAATATGATCCAAAAAGTCAGCAAAACACTAATGACTCAATTAGGCAGTACTATTCTAATTTAGGCGGATTAAGTTATCCTAGTTTAGAAAGAACAACTGAAAAGTATCAAAAAAATATAAAAGATCGAATAGCAAAGATAATCGAAACAAGTAAGCATAATGGTATTTTACTTACTGATGATGTATTAAAACTTAAGTGAAGTTAGCAAATAGCGAAGAAATTTTCTTCGCTTTTTACTTTTAAAAATTTCATTAAGCTGTTATAATAAGATTATTAAAGTATAGGGAGGCAGTTATGAAAAAGAATAATAAGGCGTTTACATTAATAGAATTATTGGCAGTAATAGTAGTATTAACAATAATACTA
>CASPVX010000054.1 GCA_949425575.1 uncultured Bacilli bacterium | reverse complement strand
GTAATTACAGGAGACAGTCCTTTTGTTTTGGGATAATTTTTATATAGAAAAACACAAGTTTGGAGTGAACTTGTGTTTTAGTTTTGTTTATTAAATTCTTTGGCCAGAGTACCGTTTTTTAAAAGGTTGTTGTATGCTTTTTGATTAATTATAAGGTCATATTCCCCAATGTATTCGTAAATGTCAGGATTAAAGCCAATTTTAAAACGATTTAATCCATGATATGGATTGTTGGCTGAAAAATCTGCGGTAATTCCATTTAAATCAGCATATTTATAAGTGGCTTTGTAATAGTCTAAGATGGCATAATATAGGAAATAGTTTGGAGAATATCTTTTGTAGTTTTTATCATAACCACTTATTTGAATTGTGATACGATTTTCATACTTTATTACGAGAGCTCCAGCAATGTATAAATCTTCGGTGGTGTTTAAGTTTTTAGAAGCTTCAGTTATATCGTTTTTATATGTTAAAAGCTTTTTGTCCGAATTCATTTTGGCATTTAAATTGGTACTTTTATTATCTTTCATTATTTTGTCATTTAAGTTAGTATTTTGGGTCATTTCTTCATTATATTTAGCTTGTGAATTAATTAAATAATTTTTAAAATCTACCTTTACTAAAAATAAGTCAATAGAATCATTTTTATCAAAGACATTAACTAAATCTTTATAGTAAAGTTCATCTTTGTTTCTAATGTTTTTGATAAATTCGTATAGCGTAGGGAATTGATCGTTGTCAGCTTTATGTAGTGTAAGCCCTTTTCTTATTCCCTTTTTTACTTTATTACGAGTATTTTTTGAAATGTTTTCTAGACTAAATTTATTTAAAGGAATAATTACGTTCATTCTAGGGAGTAATGCTTCAAAATAAAGGTTGTCTTTTAATTTTTTATACCCATTTTCTATTAAATTGTGCGTGATATTATAATTTTGGTTGTGCGTGATGCTTTTGGTATCTTGATTCACTGTTCCAATGGCTATTTCTGGATTTATTTTAATAAATATAAAGCCTTTTTGTCGATAGTATTTAATGATTTCTTCTGTAAATGTTTTAAGAAGTTGTTTGTTTGAATAATCAATTAGAAATCCACGTGGAGCATAGCCATAATAGTAATTGTTTATTTTTTTGTATAGGATTAATGATGCTGCTTTTAAAGTATCTTCTAAGTAGTAGCCAATTAATTCGTATTCAAAGCCTTCTTCGGTGCGCAAAAGGGCGTATTCTATTGTTTGATGAAAGTTTCCTAGATTGTGATTTCTAGAAAAGTTTGTAAATTCTTCGATAGATAGTTCTTTAAGCATATTATCACCTCGCTATAAGAGAAATATTATATCATATATGTGTAAATATGGCTAATCTTTTTGTTGACTATAAGGATTTATGTGTATAAAATATAGTTAAGGAGTGATATCATGGCAAAAACGCCTTTTAAAAATAGTGTAAGTAATAAATTTCATAGAATGTTAGTATATTCTTTTATAACTTCTATTATTACTGGAATCTTGGGTTTAGTTTTATTGTTTTTACCTAATTTAACTAATAAATTAGTTGGAGTATTGGTAGGAATTGTGTTTTTAATTTCTGGAGTGAGTGCTATTTATAAGTATTTTCATAGAGAGGGTGCTAAGCTTTATTCATTAAATATTGTATTCGGTATTTTATATTCGATATTGGGTGTAATTATTATTTTGTATCCTTTTTCTGTTATGAATTTTGTAACTATCTGTTTGGGAATTTATTTAGTTATAAGTGGGGCAATGAAAATTAACTATGGATTTTGGTTAAAAAAAGGAAGTGAACAATCTTGGTTAATTACGGTTACAACTGGAATTTTATTAATTATATTTGGAATAATGTTAATGTTTAATCCGTTTATTAGCTTGACATTGACGCAACTTGCAGGAGCATTCTTACTTATTGTGGCTGTTCTTGATTTTACAGATACTATGTTATTTAGAAAAAGAGCAGAAGAAATAATGAATATTTTTTGGTAGATTAAAGAGTGGTATAAAAGATGATGGTTATTTTATCTCATCTTTTTTGTGTATTTGAAAGGAAAAATGTGTGATGAAAAGAGTTTTTAATGTTTTGGTGTTGGGAGTTTTTTTGCTTTGTTTAAGCGGTTGTGTAAAGATGAATGCGGGTATGACTATTAATAAGGATAAGTCGATGGATTTTGAAATGCTTATGGCGGTAAATAAAGAATATATGTCAGATAGTGATTTTAATAAGAATATGCTTTTAGATGACGAAAATATCGATAAAATGAAAGAAAATGGTTTTACTATTCATGATTATAATCAAAATGATATGGTTGGTTATAAAATAACAAAAAAATTTGAAAATATTGATAAGATGAGTTCAACTGATGAAGTTGAGTTTAAGTTTAATAATTTTACAGAAGGTTTTAATGATAATACATCATTGTTTAAAGTTAAAAAAGGCTTGTTTAAAAATACTTATACAGTTAAAATTACAAACATTAGTAATAGTAGTGATATGATGAATCCTGATAAGAGAAATGATGCTTTTTCTGGTGATATTGATAATTTTGATTTTGATAGTTGGGGAAATGATGATTGGATAGATGGTTTAATGCTTGATCCAAATGAAAGTTATCAAATGTCTTTTTTGGAGAATAGTGATGATATGGATTTTTCGGATATGGCAGAGATGATGGCTAGTATGGAAGTTAATTTTACAGTTAAGCTTCCTTATGCTGCTAAAAATACAAATGCTTCTGGTTTAAATAATGATGGGAAAGATTTAAGTTGGAATCTTATAAATAGTAAATTAGATTATATTTCTTTTGAATTTGAACTTTATAATCTGTCTGTTGTGTATGGAGCTGTTGGTCTTGTAGTTGTTGTTATTGGATTTTTATTCTTTAGTATATTAAAGGGAAGACGAGGGCCTAAGGCTGGAGAAGTTGTTTTAAGTAATCCAGTTGTTAATAATGGTTCTGTAATGGGACAATCTTTAGGTGAAGATGTGAAATTAGAGAGTGTACCAAATGCTGATCCTGTTCCAGTTGTCGGTACAGCTATAGATATGATGGGAACTACTAATGTTAATGATGGTTTATTAATTAATCCAAATGCTAGTAATGAAGTAGTTAATCCTAGTCCAATTATGGATTTAAGTATGCCAAGTGGTGAAATACGACAAGTAGAAAGCGTTCCTCAAGTGAGTTTAAATGAGCAAATTGTTCAAAATAATCTGGATAGAAGTAATATCAATGGTTCTGTTCAAGAGTCTAGTAATATGACAATGAATGTTAGATTGAATATTAATACAGGATTTGATCAAAATGTAAACAATTCAGTAAATTCTTTAGAAAATCTTGAACAAAATGTTGTTCAGAATGAAATTAAAGATAGTTCCAATGTAATTCAACAAAAGCCTGTTCAACAATCATTGTTTTTGGAAATAGAAGAGCCAAATAATACTAGCGTTGATGGGAATAATGAAAACGGACAACTTCAATAAAATGAAGTAAAAATGTGTAAATTTACACAATTAAATAAAAAAATTTCAATTTTTTAGAAAAAGATATTGATTTTTTTTTTTTTTTTTAATAAAATGGGAGATGGTAGAAGCGATATGCTTGTCAAGAGAAGTGTCAATTTACACTTAGGAAGGCGCTATATTTATGAAAAGAGATAAGATAATCCTTGTGATGTTATTTGTTGTTCCTATTTGTTCAGGAATTATTAGTAGTTATTATTTTTCTAAGGCTGATAGAAAAGTTGAAGTAAGACAAAAGATAGATGTTAAAGATGAAGTTATAGGAACAAATACTTTAAGTATTTATTTAGAAACAGCCGAAGGTAGTGGAGAATACACTTTAAGTGATAGCGATGTATTCTTAACTGATGGTTATTATTTTAATGAAGATAAAAGTAAATGCGAGAATGGTGGATTACTTTCTTTTGATAAGTCTACAGGAAAGGTGAGAATGTCCACGAATGCTAGTGATAGATGCTATGTATATTTTGATAAGGGAGAGCCTTTATTACATAAAACTTGTAATGATAATACGTTTGCTTGCCAAATAGCGAAGAGATATGAAACAGATGATACATTATACTTACATGATAGTACACTAGCAAATGGAGCAGGAGACAATAGCTATCGTTATGCAGGAGCTCATGATACAGTCAATAACTTTGTGTGCTTTGGGACAGATGCAGAAAGCTGCCCAAATGATAACCTATACCGAATAATCGGAGTATTCGATAATCAAGTTAAACTAATAAAATATGATTATGCAACAAAAGAACAATTAGGGACAGGTGGGGATTACTATCAAGAATCAACTCCAAATACAACATATTATAAAGGAAGCCAAAGTAAAGTAAGTACATATTATTGGAATAATGTAAATGGAACTAGTTCAAAAAATAACTGGAATGAAAGTAGATTAAATACAGTCAATCTAAATGGAACATACTTAAATAATCTGGGAGCAACATGGACAGAGAAAATCGCTACAACAACATGGAATGTAGGAGGAATGAGTGATTCTAATGGAAGGTTGTCAAATGCCAAGACAGCATATGATTATGAAGTAGGAACAAATAAGATAAATAAAACATACGAAGCAAAAGTAGGACTAATGTATGTAAGTGATTATTACTATGGAGCACTACCAACACATTGGACAAAACCAGGATATAATAGTGGTGCAACAAAAGATTATAGATCAGCAGTAAATGATAATTGGATGTATATGGGAGTTTACGAATGGACAATATCGCCGTCTACGAACATTACGGGCAGTGCGTTCTTTGTGGGTACGTATGGGAACGCGTTCAATAACTACGTGTATAACTACTATGCGGTGCGCCCGTCCTTTAGTCTTGCTTCAAGCGTAGAACTAGCAGGCGGATCTGG
>CASPVX010000053.1 GCA_949425575.1 uncultured Bacilli bacterium | reverse complement strand
GAAATAAGATAAACAAAACATACGAAGCAAAGATAGGATTAATGTATGTAAGTGAATATTACTATGGAGCACTACCAACACATTGGACAAAAAAAGGGTATGATAGTACTAGTGGAGGAGAAACAAGAGATTATAGCTCAGCAATAAATGAAAACTGGATGTATATGGGACACTTGGAATGGACAATCTCGCCGTGGACGGACTATACGGGCTATGCGTTCATTGTGCGTACGAATGGGTACGTGGGCAGCGGCAGCGTGTCTATCTTCAATGCGGTGCGCCCGTCCTTTAATCTTGCTTCAAGCGTAGAACTAGCAAGTGGATCTGGAAGTATGACAGATCCATATCGGATAAGATAACAATAGGACAATGTCCGTCTTCGCGCCCTTGCGATGCGAAGCGGACGGGGGTTTTAGAAATTATGGGAGTTGTAAATGATTTTGGTATAAAGCATGTTTGCTTTATATAGATAGTAGTAGTTTTTTTGTTAAAGTTATAAAAGTATAGGGTAATCTTATGGTGAAACTCGCCGTATACGGACAATACGAACAATGCGTTCAATGTGAATACGAATGGGTACGTGAACAACAACAACGTGTATAACAACAATGCGGTGCGCTCGAGACCTTTATATAGTTCTAGGATTATAAGATTAAGGTTTTGTAGTGAATGAGATAAAGGACAAAGATTATCCTTGGTAATGAACCTAAAGTAATAATATGTATGGAAAGCTATACGTAGCTTTTCTATCTGCATATTTTTTTTAGATTGAGGAGTAAAGGAAGTAAAATAATGAGACAAAACTATTGCGTGTTTTTATATAAATCGAGGAAATTTTATAATGCTTTTGGTGATGATGGGAGAATTTTACATAAATTGTTAGGTTATAAGTTTATCAAACATAAGCAAAGTGTCGGTTTTCCAGAGAGTGCTTTTTCAAAAGTAAAAGTAAAATTAGAAGAAGAAAAGATAAGTTATAAAGTTTATGAAAAAGATGAATTAGTAGAAGAATATAAAGGAATACAGAAAAATTATGCTGGTTTTTTAAAGGCTGCGTTAGAAAGTGGTGAAATTGAACAAAGAATTGATTATTTGAAAAGTATTGTTGATCGATGTAGTGTTGAGGAATTAGAACTTATCCTGGAGATTATAGAAAATGGATGCTATAAACAAAGATAAATTCTTAATATTGAAATCTGTGAAGGGTTTTATTTTAGGGTTGGAAAAAATATTGCTTACTTTTCCTAAAAAAGATATTTTGTCAAGGCAACAGATGTATGATGATTCACTACAGTTATTAGAACTTATTTTGAAAGCAAATTATGAGAATAATAAAGTGATAAAGAAAAGTTACAGATAGAAGCTTTAGCTAAAATTAATAAATTAGATTTTTATATGGAAAGAGCCTATAAATTAAAATATATTAGTGAGAAACAATGCGTTTTAAAGACTGAAGAATTATTGCGGATTAATCGAATGATTTATGCTTGGTGTAAGAATGAAGAATGATATTAATCTTGAAAATATTTTAGAAATATATGAAAAAGAAATTTCCAAAAATGTTAAGAATAAAAAACAGGTTTATCATTTTGAAATTAATAAAATACAGAATATTAATAATATTATAATTATGCTCAATAATGGAATAGTGGGGCATACTAAGTATAATATTTTTTTAGTTTATGAACCTAAATGTCGGTTAGTTATGAGTTTGTCTGTTAAAGATAAAATTATAAATCATTTTGTGACTAGATATTGTTTAGAGAAAAAGTTAACGAAATATTTAGATGATCGAAACTGTGCAACTAGAAAGAATATGGGGACTGATTATGCTTTGCAGCTTACTAAAAAATTTATAGAGAAGAATAAGAAATATGGAGATTTTTATGTTTTAAAGCTAGATATAGCGAAATATTTTTATTCGATTGATCATGAAGTCTTAAAAAGTCTTTTGATAGATAAGTTGGATCAATATGAGTTTAATGTTATAAGTAATATTATAGATAGTATTAATCAAGATTATATAGTTTATGAAGTTGATAGAATAATGAAAGAAAAGAATATGGTTTTGCCAAGACCAGAGATGGGAAAAGGACTTCCTATTGGCAATATTACAAGTCAATTTTTATCAATTTATTATTTGTATAAGATTGATCATTTTATTGTGCATACGTTAAGGTTAAGCTCTTATGTAAGATATATGGATGATTTTATTATTATATCACCTAGTTTAGAGAAATTGAAGGATGCAGAGTTAAGACTTAAAGAAAAGTTGGAGAATGAATATAAGTTAAAAGTACATAATAAGAAAACTATGATTGTTAATATTAAGCATGGTTTTAGTTTTTTGGGTTATACTTTTAAAGTTCAGAATAAGAAGACTATTATTACTTTAAAAAGAAGTAATTATGAAAGAATAAAAAAGAAAATAAAGAAAGTTAGATATGATTATAAACAAAATAATATTAGTTTGTTTGGAGCTTTTTGTTCAATTATGACATATTATTATGGATATAAGTATTGTAATCAAACGAGATTGAGAAATTTGATTGAGCGGTATTTTTATAATGAAAAATAAATATTATTTTTTAAAAAAGTTATATAAAGATTATGTGGTTATTTTTGATAAAGATGGAAAGTGGATTTCTTATTCGTGAGATTCTAAGATTTTAGAGTGGGTTAAGAATAAAGATGTTAATTATATTATTGTTGATTCTTTATTTAATGTTTTGGAATTTAAAGTGGAAGATAATCAGTATCGAAAATATGTGATGAAAGTATTTTTGTATGAATTAATAGATAAATTCAAATAAAAACCTTTTATCAAGTGCGTCTTTTATGGTTGTTTGAAAATCAAGTTCGAGTAGTTATCAATCTTTTAACAAATATTTTTTCTACTTTTAATTAAAATAAAATAAATTATTTTGAATAAAATTTCTTTTCCCAAATTTTTCTGATATATTTTAACGATAAAGTAGATAAAGTAAATCCTATAACTGGGACTAAAGAACTCAATAATATATTATTATATTGTTTTATTAAATATGAATATATAATCACTATCACATAAGTTAAAACTATAATGCAAATTTTCCTTGTCCAACTTGTTTCCCAAGATTTATCTAATTCAACTCTTCTATTTCTTTCTTTTATCTTTTCTAATTCCTGTTCAATATTCATATCTATCCTCCCATTGCTCTTTTTTAAATTAAAATCAAATAAAAAAAAGGTTTATACAATTCAGAAAAAATTATTTTAATTTCGTCATCAATTTTTATTCAAAAATTCTAATTCTCTATCTGTTATATAAAAATGAATCAGGGTTCTAACTATTTTAACTGTCTACTTTTACTTGACTAGTTCATACTTCTAGTTAATATTTATTACTCTCGAATTAAAAGTTCGAGTTTCCTATCAATCTGGTGCGTGAGTAAACCACATTTGGAAATTCGCATACAGGCTAATTTCTAAATCAATTATAACATCATTTATATAGTTTTGCACCTAATAATCTAATCTTTGAGAGAAATTGTAATTTAATCATCACTATCTTTGTTAATGTAGTTATATTTTTTAATTTTAATGATTAAATAAATATAAACTATAAAGAAAATTATTGCTAGGCTAATCCCAACAGGCATAGCAAATTTTGAAACACCATTTATAGCAATACTAATAAATAAAAATTCTAAAAATCCAACTAGCAAAGTTATTGCAATATACTTTACTACTTTAGGTACTTTGGTACTATTTATTATATCAGCAAATATCCATTCCATACTCTCACTCCTAAATTGTAATTTATGTTTATAATTCAAACATACTTTTCTCATAATCTTTTACATAGTATCTTATATTAGTTCTTCCTTTTTGAATAATAGTATGTCCTTCTTTTTCTAGCAACTTCTTTTGAAGTTCTATTCCTTCTGGATATTTTGGATTTAGTTCGCCATCTGCTTTTAATGTTCTCCAATAAGGTGTTTCATCTTCTTTTCTTTGATAACTAGCCCAAGCAACAATAGATGTGAATATTCCTGCTGTTATTGGATCTGTAAAATCTGCATTATTCTTTTTTGCAAAGTAATCTCTAATTTCTCCAACTGTTATTACTTTTCCATAAGGTATTTTCTTCATAACCTCATAATAAGCCATTGGTGGTGCAAAATACATATTATCTCCACCATATTTTTTAATACTTGCCTCATCTGTAATTTTTACATATTTAGGCATATCTTTGCTATCTTTTAGCATAGCATTAAAATCTTTTTTACTTTCATTTGCCATAAAAAATTCCTCCTTCTACCTAAATTATATAAAATTATTTTATATATGCAATGAGACAGTTTTATTTTTTACAAATATTTTTATAAAGATAACTTGTAATTTGTATTATACTAAAATTCTAAATACAAAAGCTAATAATAATGCTATTAGTAAATTATAAACACTATTTTTAGGACTTACATATAGCACTAATATTGCTCCTATAAATAAAATTGTATCAATTATACTTTTAAAATAAAAATACCACATACCTATACTAAAAGATAATATAAACATTACTGCCAGTATCAAACTACTAATCATAAGTGATATTTTATTTTTACTTTTTGCATACCAACAAATAAATGCAAGTATAGGAGATATTGATGTTATCGTGTACCAAATCATCATATAACTTTTTGGATTAAAACCACTAACACATATTGTATATAAATGATAACTTACTGTCATTCCTATAAATAATAAGAATACATTTAAACTTGCTCTTAACGGTGTCTTACTAAATACAGAAATTGTAATAGCAATAAATATCCATATTCCCAATTCAGAGAATACATTTCCTAAATCTAAAACGCCTAATATGTGTTGCCACCATACTGTATCATCAATACTTAAATTATCTAGCCATTTAGAAAATATCCCCAATATTATTCCTAATAAAAATATTAAACTTGTATTTATAATCTTCCTACTTAATTTTAGATTCTTATCAGGTATTCTAATTTTTTCTAAAACTTCTTTCATTTTTGCTCCATTCTAAAAATTGTAATTTTGCAATTACTTAATATCAAAATTTTCTGTTTTCAAATCACAATAATATCTACCACTTGTTGCAGTAAATTTTAAAACACAATAATCTGGATCAGTTACACCTTTTTTATAAAAAATTGTATCTCCCTTTTTCCAAATCATATTTTTGGTTTCTTGGTCTGTTAAAATTTCCATTTTTCCTTTTAGCATAACACCAACATATTTAATTAGTCCTTTGTGATAAAAATAAATACTAGCATTTGGATTACTTTTATATTGATTAACCCTCATAGATGAAGTGTTAGTAGAAAAGTAAAATTCTTTTAAACTGTTTCTTTTTCTAGGTTTTAGCATTGCTTTTACATTAGGATAGTTTTCATCATCAATAGAACATATAAAACTAACCTTTTGTTTATCAATAAATTTCTCAATTTTCTTTAAATCCATAATACTTAATCTCACTTTCAACTTGTAATTTAGCGAACTAATCTCTTTATTCTCTCAACATAATCATCTGCATGATT
>CASPVX010000052.1 GCA_949425575.1 uncultured Bacilli bacterium | reverse complement strand
TGTAAAATTAAATCCCATTTCTTACTCACGTAGTACTTTAGCAAACAACAATAGTTTAGTTATGAAAAATGAATATATTGTAAATAAAAAAATGGAAAATGATATTAATATTACGATTGAAAATACAATTAAAGAAAACGTAAATTCAAAGTTTAATTTAGCAGATTATAATAATGTTAAAGTTTCAGAAAGTAATGGAAAAACCATTTATGATTTTGGACTTGAAATTGATAATGTAAAAGTCGAAATTGGATATACAGTATTTGTAGAAAATGGTACAATAAGTAGAATTTATGATAATACAAAAGGACAAAGTGTTGATTCAATAAAAAAGAGTATTAATCAATTAAGAAACAGCAAGTTTTTTGAGCATAGGACTTATAATAGTCGAATTTATAATACTTACAATTTTATTTCCGTGGTGGTGTTAAGTTGAAAAAAAAGGAGTACAATTTAAAATGGTATTTATTATTTCAAATATTATGTATGATTATAGTTGCATTAGCATATATATTTGTAATTCCATTAGTTAAAAATACATGTTATCGAGTTAATCCATGTGCATATTCATATAATTGCATCTGCCAAGAAAAAACATGTACTTGTGATTATGTAAATGAGAATAATGAAATAAAGAAAATAGAATGTTCATTTCCAAAATGATAGCATTCTTTTTTTATAAGTTTAATTTAAAATTTGTTTAAACTTAAATTTTATTCTACAGAAAATTTAAAAAGAGGTAATTTAAATGTATTTTTTTAAATTAAACAACGAATTTTTTAGCTTTGCAAGAACGGGTAGATTAATAATCATTATGGTCAAGTAAGTGTTGTTTTAAATAAAGAAAGTTTGTCGTCTGGCTTAGCTGCATACGTCGAACCCAAGCGATTATGGATAATATTTCCAGTTGCTTGTTTAAAATCAAATATAAAAATTGTCTCAGGTGTTGGTGAAAAAGACTCCCTATCGTGTTAAGTAATGAATAAATTTTTTCTATTGAGACAGGATAAAGACATGAAAATTTATGAGAAAGGTCATTTTTCTTTGATTCTATCGAAGAAAAGTGCTCTTTTTTTATCTAATTTTACAATTTTAAGATTTTGACAAAATATTGAAAAAACGAGGGATTTCTTTTTCGAACTCCAATTGAATACCAAATCTTATCAAATGTAAGCTTTTATCATATATTTTAGCTGTATGTTTTAGACATGCAAGTGCTAGTTTTTTCATTAGTTGTAAATTGAGTAATGCTTGTTTATCTTGAGTAGTATTCTTATCTTGTTTAAATGTTACATCTAAATGCCAATGCAATTTGTTTTCTACAGACCAATGATTTCGTATTGCTTTTGATATAAGATCTATATTATTAGGTAAACTTGTAATATAGTATCTCATTTCAACTTTTCTATTTCTTCCTTCTCCAATGGTTTTTCTCACACAAGCAAAAGAGGTTAGTTTCTTCCATTTTTTCTTATCTTCAAACCATTCCATATCTTCTGTTTGAAAATATTCATAAGTGATAATTGTTCCATGACTTTTTTCATATTCTATCTTATAAGTAATTGCATCGTTTAAAGCTTTGATACTATCGCATTTCTCCTCATCAAAATAATCTACTAGTTCTTGAAAGAAAAGAGGATGATTAGATTTAATAGGAACACAATAATCCGCTTTTCCTTTAATTACAGTTTCAACATTTTTCTTTTGAGTATTTAAAGCATCCCAAGTGATAATAGTATCCTTGGTTTGAATACGTTCTAGAATTTTAGGAATTGCTGGTATTTCATTTGATTTTTTGCTAATAGGTTCGCTAGCTAGACAGATTCCATATTTATTCGAATAAGCATTTAACACATTGAGTGACTTTACTTCCTCATGAAGTATTGTCTTTTTTCTAGAACTACCATTATCAGTTTTTCCATCTAAATTAATAATATCTTTTTCAGAATTAAAGATATGAATTACTTCACTAACAAAATAAGTAGTAGCTTCTTCTAATTCTTTTGAATTTAAAATAGAAAAAATTCGTTCATAAGTTTTTGAAGAGGGAATTCCGCCTGATAATTTTAAAAAGTTTTTAAACCAAACTTTTTTTCTAATAGCGAATTCTCTTATTTCTTCCCAACCATCACAGTTGGCTAGAATTGCAAGAAAAACAACGACGACAACATCCCAAATTTTATAAGTACATTTTTTAGGTTGTCTTGTATCAGTAAGTTCTTTCATTTTTTCTTTAAAATATTTAAGAGTTTGAAAATCTAAATTTTCTTCATTTACTTCATATTTTTTTAATATTTTTTCAGTAATTTCACTTCGAGTTAGTTTTTTATTCTTAATAGCCATATTCAATTCACCTATAAATAGAATACAAGAAAAAAGATATTTTTTACAGTCCTTTACAATTTTTCTTACGTAATTTTACTTTTTTTATAGAATAAATTGATTGTTTCTCTTAGGTATTTATTGCTTGTCAATAGTTTTTCTTTATTTTATTCATGTTTCTGTCCTGAAGAAAATGAATAGATACTTTAAAAAATTATAAAATTAAGATATAATAAGAATACAAATTGAAATGGGTGAAAAAATGAAAAAAATGAAAAAGATTTGGGATAACAACCGAATATTAATTATTTTATCTACAATTATAATCATATGTTTCTTTATTATCGTTGGAATTTGCTTTAAATATTTTTTTGGAGCGAGTTCATCTAATTATGGAGATAGATTAGATAATATCCAAAATGTAACATTAAAAGAAGAAGAAAAAACAAAAATTATAAATAAGCTAAAAGAAGAGGAAACCGTAAAGACTGTTGAGATTCATACACAAGGAAAAATAGTTTATATTCGAATAGAATTTGATGGTGTTTCCTTAGAAAAAGCAAAAGAAATAGCATCTTCAACAATTCCTGAAATAAGTGATGAAATAAAAGAATTATATGATATACATTTTACTATAGTAAAAAATGATACTGAAAGTGCCAAAGGTTTTACACTAATGGGAGCCAAAAATATTAATCGTACAAACTTAATATGGAATAATAATACCCCAATATCAGAAAGTAGTAACGAGGAGTAGTGTTTCTTATGAATAAAAATGTGAAAAAAATACTTGGATTAGGAATTTTAATAGCGATTATAATAAGCATCTTTTTCATACTAAACAACAATCAAAATAAATTAAATGCTGAAGAAAGAAAATGGGTAAGTGAAAATGAACAAATTGTTCAAAATGTTCACTTAATTAATGATGCAAATATATTTGGAAACTTAGGACAAGGAGTTTATTACAATTTTATCCAAAGTTTAGCAAATGAATACGGAATAAAAATAAATCCTGTAACTATGAAAAGAGATGAAGTGGAAGATAGTCTCGCCTTTATGGTTGGTGATACACTAAAAGAAAATTCATTTGTTTTCTATGAAGATTTTTATGTTTTAGTAGGAAAAATCGAAGAAAATATAACTTCATTTTCAGAAATAAAAAATCGAAAAATTGGTGTTTTAAACAATTCAAAAAATATCATAGAAAATTATTTAGGATCAAATTCTAATACATTTATTGCCTATAACACATTAGAAGAAATGCAAACTCAATTAGAAAGTGGCGAAATAAATAATATTATTATACCTAGAATAGAAAATATTGATAGAATACTTTCAAAAAAATATTGGATTTCTTATCACTTTAGTGATTTAAAAAGATATTATTACGTTCATGATTCAAAAAATACAACCTTCTTTCACATCATAGAAAAATATTATAATTTATGGAAAAAAGAATTAACTAAAGAAATACAAGAGCAAGAAAGAAAATTATTTTTAGAAAATTTAAATATAAGCGTAGCATCTTTAGGGGAATTACAGAAAAAAACATTAAATTTTGCTTATAAAAATCATGTCCCTTATACAGTAGATGGAAATACAACATTCGGTGGAATACTGTCAGAAATTATGGATTCTTTTGCAGGATTTGCTGGAGTCGATATATATTATAAAGAATATAAATCAGATAAAAAAATTATAAGAGATTTAAATGATAATAAAATTGATTTATATTTCAATTATGGCACCTCTATTTCTACAGGAGCTACAATAAACACAGGAATTCCAATAAAATTTAATATATATGCTCATGAATCTAATCCTATAGTTATAAACTCGTTATCAACTTTAAAAAACTATATTATTTATGTGGAAGAAAATACAACATTACATCAAAAATTAATTGGAATAGAAGGACTGCAAGTTAAAACATACAAAAAAGACAAATTAAATACAGTTTTAAAAGATAAAAGTAATTTAATAGCTATGGATAGCTTAAAAGGAGAATACTTAAGACGTACTGATTTAGAAAAATATAGTTCTAGATTTCAACTTAATTTAAATAATACATATTCAATCCGTTCATTAGGGAATGAAACATTAAATACGTTACTGTTAAGATACTTTAATTACTTCGATCAAAATACTTTAATAAATAAAGGGAACTTTTTAGCATCACTTGCAGAAACAAAAGGTTCATTTTTAAATAGTTGAGCAAAATATGCTCTTTATATGATCATTTTAACCGTTATAATTTTAGGGCTTATCTATCGTTCAAGCAAAAGAGTAAGAATGCAAAAAAAATTAAAAAAAGAAGACAAAATAAAATTGATGGATCAACTGACTTCTTTAAAGAACCGAAATTACTTAAATGAAAGTTTACCAAATTGGAATAAAAATACCATATATCCACAAAGTGTTATAATAATCGATTTAAATAAAATCCAAAATATAAATGATACTTTAGGATATGAAGAAGGCGACAGACAAATTAAGGGAGCAGCAAACATCTTAATTCGTTCACAACTGGAAAATACTGACATCATAAGAACAAATGGAAATGAATTTATGATTTACTTAGTTGGATATTCCCAAAAACAAATTACAAGCTATATTCATAAATTAAATAAAGAGTTTAAAAGCCTACCATACGAATATGGAGCATGCATAACTTATAGCATGATATTAGATGATTTAAAATCTATAGAAGATGCGATTAATGAATGTATAGAAGATATAAAAAAGCAAAAAGAGAATAAAAAGGAAGAAGAAAAATGAAAATAAAAAAGAAAGCAACAAATATAATAGGAAGATTGTGGAAAATTCTAACAAAACCAGAAATGTTAGTATTACCAGGTCAACTTGCTTTCTTTTTATTATTAGCAATTGTACCTATGGTAACTTTAATAGTGTATGGGATTTCTCTTTTCAATGTCTCACCAGACTTTTTATCTAGCTTTTTAATACGAGCATTTGGAAATGATATAAAAGATTTACTAATTCCGATCATTAATGAAATTAAATTTACAAAAGAATTTCTAGTGCCTCTTTGTGTTGCTTACTACGCTGCAAGTGGTGGGGCGAGTTCAATTATAATAACTTCAAATGAACTTTATCATATAGAAAATTCTACTTTTTTAAAAAGAAAAATAAAAGGATTAATTATGACATTTTTATTAATAACATTGATTATATTCTTATTATTAGTTCCAGCATTTGGAGATAAAATAATAAACCTAATAAAATTAATTCATTTTAACAGAACAATTACTAATTCTTTAATATTTATTGTAAATATTTCAAAAGGACCAATTTCATGGCTATTAATATTTTTTCTAATAAAAATAATATATACCATGGCACCTGACAAAAATTTACCTAGTAAATTTAC
>CASPVX010000051.1 GCA_949425575.1 uncultured Bacilli bacterium | reverse complement strand
ATATTTCTATTAACGTAAATCCCCTTTTTTTCATATCATCACCACATATTCTATTATGTCATCATTATACATGATATTATTTTTTTTATCAAGAAAAAAAGAGAGTTTTCTCTCTCTAAAACTATAGGGTTGGTGAAAAACCTGGGCCAGTTGGAAGACCAATTACAAACCATCCTATAATGATTACAAACCAGACAACAATAAATAAAACTATAGCTGGCCACATTTTTTTAAGTGTCCCAAACACTGTTATTTTTAAACTTTCTTTGTCATTATATTTTTCCAAAAATGCAAGCATAACAATATAGTAAACAAATAATGGAGTGATACATTTACCAATACTATCTGCTACTTTAAATATAAATTGTGTAAAATCCGGAGATATGTTTGCCTTCATAAACATTGGTATAATTACTGGCGACATTAATACCCATTTAGAAATGTTATCAGGAATAAAAATAGAAATTATAATTACTACTACCATAAATATTATTATTAATGGCAATCCTGTAAATTCCAAATTACTTATTAAACTAATTAGTAATCCAGCAATAACCTCACCAATATTAGTCCAAGTTAATATAGAAACCATTAATGAGGCAAAGAACATCAAGATAAACATATATCCTAAATGATCAAATTCTCTAGATAATCCAACACTATAATCATTTGTATCTTTTAAATTACCTGAAATAAATCCATAAATTCCTGAACAAATCATCATGATTATTAAGAAAATAAATACAAATGCGTTTACAAATGGTGAATTATCCCCAAGTAATTCAACAATATAATCTGATCCATTTCCTAGGAGCGCTCCTGAAGCTGGAAGCCCTGGAATAATCATATAAATAAAAATACAAACTAACACTATAAATGATAAACTACTTATTATTAAACCTTTTTTGGAATAATTATATTCTTGTTCATCTTTAATAGATGGTTTTACTCTTGGTTTTAATACAGTTTCAATTATGATAGTCCCAAATACAGTTAGAATAAGCGCACTTGCTATCATAATATAAATATTTGACCATGCATTAAATATATAATCACTATTTATATCAACATTAACTGCTGCTTTTGTAAGAATTCCTAAAGAATAGTCATCATAATTAAATAAGAACCCAGCAGCATATCCTAAAGTAATTCCTAAAAATGAAGTAAGAATACCAAGTACAGAATTACGGCCAATATATTGATATGCAACCGCTGTTAAAGGAATTAAAATGATATAACCATAATTTCCTAAAGCTGTTGATGCTATACCTAAAATTAAAGTAATAAATGTTAGAACTGCTGGCTTTAATTTCCTAAGAGGAGTGAAAACCGCTTTTAATAATCCACTTGCTTTTCCTATAGAAATAGCCATAAGAGAAATTATTAATAAAACTAATGGTTCAAACATTTTAAAAGCTTCAATAGGGGAACTAAAGAAATATTTTAGCCCTTCTTCTGAAAAAATATTATTTATTGAAACCATTGAAGTTTCTAAACTTCCATTATTTATTTTAGTAACTTCACTTTGAATCCCTAATATAGAACCTAGAAAACTCACAACCATTATACAAAGTATAATGGCAATTATAGTTATAACAGGTCCTAATAAACGGTCTTTTTTTCTTTTAAACACGTTACTCTCCTCCTATGATTTTTTTTAATTTTTTATTAAATTCAGGTCTTGGTAACATTATACTACGACCACAATTTAAACACTTTATTTTAATATCAGCGCCAATTCTTGTTATTTCCCATTCATTATGACCACAAGGATGTGGTTTTTTCATAACAACAATAGATCCTAATTTATAATCAGTTATCATTATGAATCACCAACTGATTATAAGGTAATACTAATTTATTAGCATCAAAATGAGTCTTTATTAGTTTATTAACCTCTCTTGAAAGTTCAATCCCTCTCATAGGTTCAACTTCACAAGATAAACGATAAACAATGGCGCTATCTGCTAAATCTTGAATTCCTAATAAAACTAAATCAGATTTTAAATATACTACTGATTTATTTATTTCTTCACAAACTTCGTTTAATACCTTTTCTACTGTAGCTGTATCATCATCATAACTAGTTGATACATCAATGTTTACTACATTAGGATTTTTAGAATGGTTAATAACTTCACTAATGTTCCCATTAGAAATAATTTTCACATCACCATTATATGCTTTTATTTTGGTCGTTTGCATTCCAACTTCGATTACTGATCCCGTAAATCCTCCAATAGTAATATAATCGCCAACCTCATATTGATTGTCAGTAATTATTGCTATTCCACCAATAAAATCACTTACTATATCTTTAAATGCAAGACCAGCTATTACACCAGCTACACCAAGTGACGCAATTAAACCTTTAGTGTTAAAGCCAAATCTTTCTAAAATCATTAGTAACGCTATAATAATTACTAAATATTTAATAACATTATTAACCAATTTTACAACGGTTAAAACTCTTTTTTTATCACCTATTTTAGTTTTTGAACTAACATTAAATATTTTTTTTATTATCCATGTAAGGCCAACATAAATAGCCCACATCATTATAATAATAAGAATAGAATTAGCAATGTCATTTAAAATTTTATCTTCAAATAAATTCATACTATCATTCCTTTATATTAATAATTTCTAATATACGATTTAAATCAGCATTATTAGTAAAAGAAATTTCTATTTTTTTATCTTTTATTTTAACTTTTGCATCTAATTTATCACGCATTAAATCCTCAACATATTTATATTCATTATTTCTTTCTTTTTTACGAGATATTTTATTAACCTTTGGCTTATCCTCACTCATTTGTTCTGCAGCTCTTACTGGAAGTTTATTTTCCACAATATCATAAGCCATTTTAATAACTTCTTCTTTATCTTCAATTTTACTTAAAACTCTAGCATGTCCCATAGTAAGATCACCTTTTATAATCAAAGATTGTACCTCTTCTGGCAATCTTAAAAGACCAATCATATTAGTAACATAACTACGGCTTTTACTTACCTTTTTAGACACCTCATCTTGAGTTAAATTTAATTTGTTAATTAAATTTTGATAAGCCATAGCTTCTTCTAAAGCATTTAAATTTTCTCTTTGTAAGTTTTCAAGAAGAGAAATTTCAGCCATTTTTTCATCAGTAAACGTTCTTATAATTGCAGGAACTTTTTCAAGACCAGCTAATCTACTAGCACGAACACGACGTTCTCCAGCAATTATTTCATAACCTTTTATACTTTTTTTAACAATAATAGGCTGAAAAACACCATTTTCTTTTATTGATGCTGCAAGTTCACTTAAGGCTGAATCCTCAAATATCTTTCTTGGCTGATATGGATTTGGTCTAAGTTCACTTAAATCAAGTTCTATAATTTCTTCATTTGGTGTTGTTTCATAAATTTGTTTTTCAAATTCATCAATATTGTTAACATTTAATTTTTCTAAATCAAATAATTGTTCTAAGCCTTTTCCTAACGCTTTTTTCTTACTTTCCATTACGGCTAATCACCTCTTTTGCTAAATTAATGTATGCTTCAGCACCACGACTCTTTGGATCATAGGCAATTATTGGTTTCCCATGACTTGGTGCTTCTGATAATCTTACTAATCTTGGAATAATTGTGTCATACACTCTTTCCTTAAAATAACTTTTAATGTCTTGTACTACTTCTAAACCTAAATTTGTTCTATTATCTAACATTGTAAGAAGAACTCCTTCAATATCTAAAGTTGGATTTAAATTTTTTTGAGCAAGCATTATAGAATTAAGTAATTGCATAATTCCTTCTAATGCAAAAAACTCACATTGAACTGGAATTATTACTGAATTTGCTGCTGTTAAAGCATTTGTTGTTAATATTCCAAGTGATGGTGGACAATCAATTATCATATAATCAAACATCTCTAATGCTGGGGCTAAAGATGTTTTAAGTTGTCCACTTTTTGCAAACCCTGGATCTATACGGCTCTTTTCCATTATTTCAATATCCGCTCCTGCTAAACTAATAGTTGCAGGAATAACATATAAGTTTTTAAATTTAGTTTTCTTTACTACTTCTTGTAATGTGGCTGCACCTATTAACAAATCATAAGCACTTTTTTTAATATCACCTTTATCAATTCCGATACCTGTTGTACTATTCCCTTGAGGATCAAGGTCAATTAAAAGAACTCTTTTACCAAGAACTCCTAAAGATGCTGCTAAGTTGATACTAGACGTTGTTTTACCAACGCCTCCCTTTTGATTTACAAGAGCGATTATTTTTCCCATTTTACCACCATTTTCTATAAAATATAGCTATAATTATTTTATCACAATATGTAATATAAATCTATGAAAATATTCACAGAAAAGAAAAAACAATCTTAAAAGATTGTTTTTTATGTTAGTACTTTTCTTATGAAGGACAAGTCGTACTTGTCTCATAAGAATTTGATGGCGTGTTTCCACAAACAACTCCTGTTCTTCGTGTATAAGTTCCTGCTCCAGTGACTGAAATTCCTCCACTATTAGATGTTGCTGTGTTATTTTTTATAGTTCCTCCATTTAAAGTAAATGTACTTGTATATGCTGATTGTGCATATACACCTACACCTCCTCCTGAAATTGTAGCATGGTTATTAAAGATAGTACCTCCAGTCATAGTAATCTGTGAACCAGATCCACCATCAACACCAGCACCACCGTCAGCTTTATTTGAGTAAATATCTCCTCCACTAATATTTAATATTCCATAGTTTAGAATACCTCCACCGCCAGTAGCAGCTGTATTACTATATACTTTTCCGTTTTTTATTTCCATAGTGGATTTTGTACTATTAAAAATACCTCCACCACCTGTTTTAGAAATATTATTAAATATTGAACCTCCATTAATAGTTACTTTACCTTCTAAAGAATAAATGCCTCCGCCACCTCCAGCAATAGATGTATTTTTGGAAATTGATCCTGAAGTAACAAGCATTACGCCTTTATTATAAATCGCTCCACCCTCCTTACTTGCTGTATTTTCAGAAATGGTTATATTTTCTACATTAAGTATTGATTCACTACTATGATTAAATACTGCGCCGCCATTTGTAGCAGTATTATTGGAAATTAAACCTAATTTTAAATTAACTGTACCGTTGTTAAATATTGCACCTCCATTGTTAGTAGTGTTATTTTTGGAAATTTCTGTACCTTCTACATTAAGAATGCTTTTTTGAACATATATTGCACCACCATTATTAGCTTTATTATTTTGAATAATTCCACCTAATAAGTGTGCTTCGCCAATCGAACCGTCAGCATAATTTCCTACATAAAGTGCTCCTGCACTTTGTACTGATTCATTATTTTCAATTTTTCCTCCAGTCATAGTAAATATACCACCATTAAGAGCAACACCAGCCGCAGACCCTATTGTTGAATCTGTTGATTTATTATTTGTTATCTCTCCTTCTGAAAAATTAATTATTACTCCCTGTGTAGTTTGCAGACCCGCATCATATAACGCTTCATTATTTCTTATAATACCACCATTAATATTTACAACAGCGTCTTTTCTGGCTCTAACGCCTCCTCCACTAGAACTTGTATTTTTAAAATTTTGTATTATTGCATTATTATTTAAATTGATTTTAGTTCCCTCTTCCATCGAAACTCCAGCTAACGAATCTTCCAAATTATTACCATCAAAAATAATATTTTCTAATGAAAGCGTTCCCTGTGTTGCCATCAAGAAATGATCATTCAATACTTTACCTTTTATAACACTATTCACATTACCATCTTCACTATAACTTGTAATAGTTATAGTTTTATTTTCATCTAATGTCGTTG
>CASPVX010000050.1 GCA_949425575.1 uncultured Bacilli bacterium | reverse complement strand
TGTGTGCTTTTTTTATTATTGGAATTGAGGTGATATGTGTGAATAAATATATGCAAATAGCTTTAAAGGAAGCAAAAAAATCTTTAAAGCATAATGATGTGCCAGTGGGGGCGGTTATAGTAGAAAATGGTAAAATCATTTCTAAGGCCCACAACAATCGTGAAAAAAACAAAAATATAATTAAACATGCTGAAATGATTGCGTTAGAAAAAGCATGTCGTAAAAAGAAAAATTGGCATTTGAATAACTGCACAATGTATGTAACACTTGAACCATGTATGATGTGTTTGGCAGCAATTAACCAAGCTAGAATCAAAAAAGTTTATTATGCATTATCACAGAATAAAAAAAATGTAATGGATTACACAGAAAAAGAATTGATAAATGAAAATGATGAATCACAAAAATTATTAAATAATTTCTTTATAACAAAGAGGAAATAACTGAAAGTTGTTTTCTTTTGTTATTCTAAAATGTTATAATATTTATGTATTAGAGGTGAATGTATGTATCAAGTATTATATAGAAAATACAGGCCTAAAACATTTGAAAATGTGTGTGGACAAACTGTAATTGTAAAATTATTAAAAAACTCAATAAATAGAAATAAAGTAAGTCATGCTTATCTTTTTGCTGGTCCAAGGGGAACTGGTAAAACAAGTATGGCTAAAATATTTGCTAGAGTAATTAACTGTGATAATCCCAATGATTTAGTGCCTTGTGGCAAATGTGTAAATTGTACACAAAATACAAATGACGTTATAGAAATAGATGCAGCTTCAAATAATGGAGTAGATGAGATAAGAGAATTAAGGAATAAAGTGAATTTAGTTCCTACTTCAGGTAAATATAAAATCTATATTATAGATGAAGTTCATATGTTAACTACAGGAGCTTTTAATGCTTTATTGAAAACATTAGAGGAACCACCATCTCATGTTATTTTTATTTTAGCGACCACAGATCCTCATAAGATACCAGAAACAATACTATCAAGATGCCAAAGATTAGATTTTAAAAAAATTAGTGTTGATGAAATAGTAGGTAAACTTTCTGAAATAGCTAAAAAAGAAAATATAGAAGTAGATGAAAATTCATTAAGAGAAATTGCTATATTATCAGATGGTGGGCTTAGAGATTCCATTAGCTTATTAGATGAAGCGGGGATATTTTCAGATGGTAAAATAACAAAAGAAAATATTCATGAAATTAATGGAACATTATCTCAAGAAGAAATAATAGATTTTATTAAGGCATTAAAAACTAGTGATTGCAATACAGTTTTTAATAAAGTAGATGAATATAATTGTAATGGAAAAAACTTTGTTAAATTAACTGAGGAAATAATTTCGTGTTTAAAGGATATTTTATTATATATGGTGGCTCCAAATTATTTCCAGGAAATAAACAAACCTGTGGAAAACTTCAAAAATATTTCCCAGGAAATATCTAAACAACAAATTATAGATTATATTTATGAATTTAATAGAAGTTTTAACGAAATGTCAAAAACCAATAATAATAAATTAGTTTTTGAATTAGCCATTATAAAATTAATTAATATAAATGATTCATCAAATGGTGAAGAGGTTGTAACTAAAGTTAAAACTGCTTCTTCCGAAACAGAAGTAGTTGATTATTCGGTTAAGGAAAAAGAACAAACAGAAATTTCTAATATAGCAGCTAGTGAAAAAATAAATCCAATTGAAGAAACAGTACAAAAAGACGAAAATGTAGATGTTAAAGTAGCTGAATATGATGAAGAAACAAATAATGTTGATGAAGAGTTATTAACACATTTAAGAAATATTAGAATCAGTAATACTTTATCTAAATTTAATAAGAAATTGTTATTAGAATTAAAAAATGATTTAGCAAATATTACAGGGTTTTTATTAGATCCAAACTATAGTAACTACGTTTCTATTATAATGGATGGTGCATTAAAAGCTGCTAGTGATACAAATATAGTATTTGTATTTAATAAAAAAGTAATTTCTGATGATTTCAATATGAATTTATTGATTGTAGAAGAAATGTTAGAAAGATTATTTGGAAAACACTATGATGTAATTTCTACATGGAATGATGAATGGGAAATAATCAAAAGTGATTTCAATGGGAAAAAGAAAGAATTTATTTATCAGAAAGAAGATTTTAATTTAAATGAAGTTTTATCTACTAAAGGTAACAACGAATTAAATGATCTATTTGGTGATATAATAGAATATAACTAGGAGGAAGATAATATGAATATACAAGCAATGATGAAACAAGCACAGCAATTACAAAAGGATATGACAAGAGCAAAAAATGAAATAGATGAAACTACTTATACAGGAAAATCATCTTTTGTAACAGTTACTATGAAAGGGACAAAGGAAGTTACTAGTGTAAAAATTGATAGCGAAGAATTAACTAAAGAAGATATAGAAATGTTGGAAGATATGCTAGTTGTAGCTATTAATGATGCAAATAAACAAATAGATGCTGATGTTGATTCAAAACTAGGAAAATATACTAAAGGAATGCCAGGATTATTTTAATGAATTATCCTAATACTTTAAAAAATCTTATAGAGTGTTTCAAAAAGTTTCCTGGAATTGGAGAAAAAACAGCAGAAAGAATGGCTCTATCAACTTTAGAAATGCCAGATGAAACATTAGAATTATTTTCCACATCATTAAAAAATGTTAAAACTAAAATAAAAAAATGTGAAAAATGTGGAAACCTTACAGAAAATGATTTATGCCAAATTTGTTTAGATGAAGGACGTAATAAAACAACACTATGTGTGGTAGAAGAAAGTAAAAATGTAATATTATTTGAAAAAATAGGAACATACAATGGTGTTTATCACGTTTTAGGTGGATTAATTTCTCCACTTGATGGAGTGAATCCAGAAGATATAAACTTAAATTCTTTATTAGAAAGAATAAAAAAAGAAAAAATTAAAGAAGTTATTATTGCTGTTAAACCAAGCATTGAAGGAGAAACAACAGCATTATATATCAGAAAAATGTTAGAAGGATTAGATGTTGTTGTATCAAAAATAGCACATGGAATTCCAATGGGTGCAGAAATGGAATATATTGATCCATTAACTTTAGAATTAGCTCTAGAGGATCGTACAACAATCTCATAAATTTCTTTTTTTAATATATAATTAAATGGAGGACAATATGTTTAATTATATATTTAAAATAATGAAAAGAATTTTTTTTGCAGTTGCGATTTTATATAGTTTTGATTTATTAGCACCATCAAAAATATTTATTCCAGTAAATATTTATACATTATTAACAGTTACTATATTTAGATTTTTTGGATTAGTTTTTTTAATAGTAATGAAAATTTTTATGTAGGAGGAAGTATGCTAGAAGAATTTAAAAATTTACAGCCAATAGCTTATAGGGTGTTATCAAATGCACTAAATAAAAATAAATATGCCCATGCATATATTTTTGAAGACAATTCTTCTAGTGATGCAAACACATTAGTAATTGCTTTTATAAAAGAACTATTAACAACAAATTTAAATTCAGAAGAAAAAGAAAATATAATATCAATGATTGATAGTGGTAATCATCCTGAAGTAAAACGAATAACATCAGATAGTTTATGGATAAAAAAAGACCAAATAAAAAACTTACAAGATGAATTCAGTAAAAAACCTATTGTGGGAAATAAAAAAATATATATTATTGAAGAGGCAGAAAAATTAAATAAAGCTTCTTCAAACACAATATTAAAATTTTTAGAAGAACCAGAAGAAGGTATAATAGCTATTCTTATAACAAAAAATATTTATCAGTTGTTAGAAACAGTTAAATCAAGGTGCCAAATCATCAAATTAATCAATAGTGTCAAAAATACACAAAATGTTTTTGATGTTATAAATGCAGATCAGTTATTAAGTGAAGAAGAAAAAAATGAAAAAAGACAAGCTATTATTTCTTTTGTTCATTTCTATGAAAAAAGAAATATAGAAACAATATGTTTTATGAATAAAATGTGGCATATGCATTTTAATACAAAAGAGTTATCTTTAATTGGATTTGATTTAATGATATTATATTACAAGGACGTTTTAAATTGTAAGTTAAATAGAAAATTAGATTTTTTTGAAGATGATTTAGTAAATATAGAAAATATTTTTAAATATCAAACACAATATGATATTTCAAATAAAATAGAATTAATTACTATTTATAAAGAAAAAATAAAACTAAATTCAAATCTTAATTTATTAATGGACAAGCTCATTATTGAATTGGAAGGAGGAATATAATGGTAAAAGTTGTAGGTGTAGTCTTTAACAATAAGGGACGTATTTATTATTTTTCTCCTAACTACTTAGATTTAAAATTAAATGATGCAGTAATAGTTGAAACTGAAAAAGGATTACAATTTGGTAATATTAAAATGAACGAAAAAGATATTCCAAATGATCAAATAAAAGGTAGTTTAAAAAAAGTAATTAAAAAAGCTTCTAAAAAAGATATAAAATTTAATGAAACAAATGAAAAAGAGGCAAGAAGAGCTATTTATAAATGCCAAAAAATAGCCAATTCATATGATTTAAAAATGAAAATTATAGATGCACATTATACTTTTGATCGTGATAAATTAGTTTTTAAATTTGTTGCTGACAATCGTATTGATTTTAGGGAATTAGCAAAAAAATTAGCATCTATTTATAAAACTAGAATTGAATTAATGCAAGTTGGTGTTCGTGACAAAGCAAAAGAAATAGGTGGTTACGGACAATGTGGAAGACAACTGTGTTGTCATAAATTTTTAAACGATATTGAATCAGTATCTATTTCAATGGCAAAAAATCAAAATATTTCATTAAATCCTAATAAGATTAATGGTGTATGTGGGAGATTATTATGCTGCTTAAAATATGAAGATGTATGTTATAAGGATTGTCGTAAAAAATTACCTAAAATAGGCGATGTTATAGAAACTAAAGAAGGAAAAGGTACAGTAGTTGGTCTTGATATTTTAAAACAAAAATATCGCGTAAATATTCCAGAAATAGGAATTGTTGAGGTCGAGAAAGAAAATGTTAGTAACTAATTATCTGCTTGGCTATAAAAATTTAAAAATAGTTCAAGATAATGAGATGTTTAATTTTTCTTTAGATTCTGTACTGTTACCTAATTTTGTAACCCTAAACAAAAATATTACTAATATATTAGATATAGGGACTGGAAATGCCCCAATCCCTTTAATTTTATCCACTAAGACAAACGCCAATATTATTGGAGTAGAAATTCAAAATGAAGTGTTTAATCAAGCGATAGAAAGTGTCAAAATTAACAACTTACAAAATAGAATAAAAATACTAAACTCGGATATAAAAGAAATGTATGAAAATTTCGAAACCGAGTCTTTTGACGTTATAACATGTAATCCTCCTTTTTTTGAAGTAACTAAAGAATCTAATTTAAATAAAAACGATTATAAAACAATAGCCAGACATGAAGTTCATTTAAAACTAGATGATATATTTAAAATTTCAAAAAAATTACTTAAAAATAATGGTGTAGTAGCAATTGTCCATAGACCAGAGCGATTAATACAAATTATAGAATCAATGAAAAAGTATAACATAGAACCAAAAAGAATTAGATTTGTGTATCCAAAGAAAGAAAAAGAAGCCAACATATTGTTAATAGAAGGTAGAAAAAATGGTAGAAGTGGTATAAAAATTTTACCACCATTATATTCACATGAAAGTAATGGTGAGTATACAAAAGAAATTCAGAAATATTTTGAATAGAAGGTGAAAAAATGAGACAGAAAAGTTATAGCGGAGGAGGTACATTATATGTGGTACCTACACCAATAGGAAATATGGAAGATATGACAATTAGAAGTATTAATATTTTAAAACAAGCAGATGTTATTTTTTCTGAAGATACAAGGGAAACAGGTGCTTTGTTAAAGCATTTTGAAATCGATAAAAAGAAAATGATTTCAAGTCATAAATTCAATGAAAATGATAATTATAATAAATTATTAA
>CASPVX010000049.1 GCA_949425575.1 uncultured Bacilli bacterium | reverse complement strand
CATCTTCAGGTGTATTTTTTACATAACAGTTTGTACTATTTGTATTTCCTAACTTATTAATTGTTCTATTTTTGATACAAGCATCTACACCTGATCTATTACATTTTATTCCATCGTTAGTTCTAGAACATAAATACATTTTAGAACATGCAGATGAAGCTAATTCATCAACTTTCTTTTTCTCCTTGATATTAGATACACCTTTACTACTAACTTTTCCTTTAGAAACTACATATTGATAAATATTAGTTGAATCCGATTTTACACTTTTAATTGTACAAGACGGTAAATAAGTATTATCTTTTATAAATGAACTATACAAATGCATATTATCATCTAATTTAAAACTTAGTGATAGCTTAGCATCAGAATCAGTATAAACAGCATTATTTGTTGATACAGGAACAGTTGCGATTCCTAAATCGATAGAAAAACTTTCATTATCAGTACTTGTAAATGTACCACTTTCTTTTTCAACAAATCTAAACGTTGTTCCCGGTAACTTATATGAAGTTGTTTGAACTTCTCTATACATATAACTACTAGATACTTTTTTATTTTCAGAGGTGAACTTACTATAAATATCACTAGGTGTTTTTTTAGTTGTTGAACCAAACTCATCACTTTTTTCAACATCTAACTTTAAATTTGTTAATGTTTTTTCATATTCTTTATCTGCATCTGTTTTTTCTTTTGAATTTCCTCTATATGTTAATGTTACATCCGAATTTTTATTAAATGAAATTCTACCTATATTTGATTGAATACAAGATTTTTCATTTAAACCGCTTTTACTAATCATTCGGCATTCTTTTATTTTTTGAATTCTTATACTTCCCCAATTGTGATCATATTTTGTTTGATTTAAAATGGCTACTGCTTCATTATAATCTGGAGAATATGGTTTTTTAACTATTTTTTCATCATCTCTAAATGGAGAATGAACTGTAAAATATCTTCCTCTTTCAGCAAATGGTGTATCATTAGCATTTGGGAAAATTACCTTTACTTCCTCTCTACAATAGATATTACCGCACCCTGTTGAAGTTTTAAAATATCTAGAAAGATTTTGTTTCTGACTTGCTGTAGCATTATCGCATACATACTCTGGATCATCACTTCTTAAAATAGCTTCCCAATTATTTGTATCTTGAATAATATAAGTTGATCTATTTTCACTTTTTTCAGTATCATCACAACCAATACATGCTGCATCAATTGTATAATCATTAGCATTACATGAAGAATTATCTATTTTAAAACTATTAGATCCTGTTACAACTAATGGTTCAGATTCTAAAATTACAGTTTTTTGGTGATCTATCCCATCTCCACAAGATGGATTATAAATATAGTATTTCGATGAATCTTCATTTGAATTAGCTGAAGCTGAAATAGTAATTGTTTTTTTCGTTTTTAAATTTTTTTCTGGAATTGATACATTAAATGTCTGAGTATTTCCTTGAGTATGTTTATTAACTATTTTTGCTCCTGAAACACCACCTATACTAACTTTTAAAGTAGAAAAATCTACGTTATTTCCTACTATTGTTATTGTTTGTGAAATAACATTGCCCTCAGAACAAGTTGATTTCCCATTTTTATCAACTTTTACTTTTAAACTTGAGGTTGCTTGAGTGGAAGTAGCCTTCTTAGCCAAATCTACGATTTTTTTAGATCTTTTTTGTGACTTATTAATATCTTTCCATTTTTTAGAAGAATCATTTAAATTATATTGTTTTAACCCTACATAATTAGGTGATACATATTTTTTGTTTTTTTCATCATAAATCATTTTTGTCGTTCTTTTATCCCACAAATACTTATAAATTGCAGCCTCTTTAACATGGTAATTCCATCTACCACTTTCGCCTTTTTTATCTGGATAAGTTATGACATCAACAAATCCAGGATCGCTTATATAATATTGAGATTTATGATAAGTACAAGCTGTTGTTGGGGCTGGCTTGTGATAATCCAAACAATAAACTATTCTATCACCTGCAAATTTATATGTTATTCTAACCCCAGCGACCATTTTATGGGAATCTACTCTTGTCATTTTAAATGAATCAGGAGCTCCAGCAAATGCATCTATACTAAATAGTACAAATGAACTAATAAATAAAAATATAAAACTAAATAACTTAATACTACGCATACATTCACCTCTTAAAGCAAACTACTCTTTCTACTTTTTATTACTTTAATAATAATTATTACAACAACAACCAAGATCAATCCAAGACCAATGATTATAAAAATATTATAATTATTCCATATTTCTTCTAACATATCTAAAAATGTTTTTTCTTTTGTTTCTTTTACTTTCTCTTCATCATCCATAAGTTTATCTGAATAATCTGCTAAAGCTCTTTCAAAATCGCTTCTAGAAATCTTACTAGAGTCATACCATCTTTTGCAGTACTCATGTTCTGGATATTCTTTGCACATACCATAATCTGAATATATATTATAATATGGGAGTGTTATATATTTATTTGTAAGTGCCTCATTCTTACAATTTTTATCATTAGAGAACACAACAAAATTTAATGTTGTTCCTGATGGAAATTTTTTATCAATTGTTTTTTCATTAATACCACTTACAGTAATTTCTTCTTCATTAGATACTAAATAAACATCATTAGTTAAATTAGATACAGTAACCTTAAACTCTGCATCTTCTTCTCCTACCTCATATGTATAACTCAAATTAATATTTTCAGCTATTTTGCTAAGCTCAGCAATTCTTTCAGTACTGCACTGTGCACTTACCTTAAATGGAAACAAAACTAATATTGCCAATAAAAACAAAATACATCTTTTATTCATACATCACACAACCTTACCTATAATCTATATATCATTATACCCTTTACACTATATTGTTGACAAGTGTTTTTAAGAAAAAAAGAACTTACACACTAAGTCCTCTTGCATTTTGCTTTTGTTCTTGTATTTTATTTAGTTCAGCAGTAACTACTTCGCCTAACTCAATTAAAGTAGCTTCATCAAATTTTTCATCTGCTGGAAACATATTTCTATTTGTAAATGTATTTGTATATAATTCTTCTTTGTTATCTTCATTAACATAAGTTCCTAGAATTCTATCTTGCAAAGCTCCAGGGATTTTTTCTCCTTCGATGCGTCCCCTAAAATAAGATTCATTAGCCCCATCAATTATTGATTTTACTTTACTCATGATTATTTTACCTCCGCCTCAATCATTGCCCTTAATACACTTTCTGTGTCATTATTAAAGTAAGCATTAAATAAAATGTCATTTCCTATTACCTTACTTATTAGATTAACAATAATAATTTCATCTGTAAAAAAGTTATTATCGACATCACCTACTAAATAATTAGTAAGAATTTCAGTATAACCTTCATTCATTGCAATTAAAGTATTATCAGCATTATCAAATCCTGAATAATTCTCCTTTGCAGTTATCATTTGAAGCAAACAATGCATAATCCAATGTTTTGCTTCACAGCCCTCAAATTTTCCTTTATTAACCCCAATTTCATTCTTAAAAGCATTGTACTCACAAGGTAACTTTACTAAGTACTTGCTTTCTCTCTTGATGATTAGTGTCCTTAACCTTTGTGCTAGATTGTCTAAGTTAATTTCTGGAAAGTTTTTTTCAAAAATATCAACTAACTGAATAATATTATCTTTTACCTCTTTAGTGATATTATTGTTGCTTTCTAATGATTCATTAATTTTAACATTAGCCATTACAATCACCTAGGGCTTATTATAACACACATAACTATTTTTGTATAGATTTTTTTTGACTATTTTTTTACATTTTGTTGTCATATGTAAAGTAAAAGTTCTATTTTTTATAATACTTTTTATTGATGGAGCCTTTACAGATTGTTATTATACCACAAACTATGTATATAAAGGTAAAAACCTTTATATTTATTTGCCTAATACCCTAAAATATTATATAATTATTAAAGGTGATTGATATGATAAATGAAGTTTTACCAGTCATTTTAGGGACTGATGCTAATGCTTATGGATTAGCTCGCTCTTTTAATGATGAATATGGTATTAAGTCTTTAGCACTAGGAAAAGCTGCACTTAGAGAAACTAGAGAAAGTAAAATAATCGATGTTGAAATACATCAAAATCTAACTGATGAAAAAGTTTTTTTAGATACACTTTTATCAGTTTATGAAAGAAATAAAGATAAGTATAAAAAATTTATATTACTTTCATGTGCTGAATGGTATACTGACTTAATTGTTAATAATAGAGAAACATTATCAAAATATTTTATTCTTCCATTTATGGATAAAGATTTAAAAAACCAATTAGAAGATAAAGAATCTTTTTATGCAATGTGTGAAGAATATGGATTAGATTATCCAGGGACCTATATAATAACAAAAGAAAATATTAATGATATTAATATTCCATTTGATTTCCCAGTAGCACTTAAACCTGCTAGTAGTACTGAATATTCTAAGGTTAATTTTGAAGGAAAAGAAAAAAGTTACAAAATCTATTCAAAAGAAAAATTAGAAAAAGTAGCAAAGGATATTTTTAATTCTGGATACAATCATCATATAATTGTTCAAGATTTTATTCCTGGAAATGATGATACTATGTGGGTCCTTAATTGTTATTCAGATAAAAATGGAAAAGTTAAAATGATGTGTTTAGGAAGATGCATTTTAGAAGAACATACACCATATGGTATCGGAAATTATAAAGCAATTATTTCAGATTCTAATAATGAAATATATGAAAAAATTAAAAGTTTCTTAGAAAAAATAAATTATGTTGGTTTTTCTAATTTTGATTTAAAATATGACTATCGTGATAATAAATATAAATTATTTGAAATTAATGTAAGACAAGGAAGAAGTAGTTATTTTACTACAGCTGCTGGTTTAAATTTATCTAGATTTTTAATTGAAGATTATATATTAAACAAAAACAATGAAACGGTTTATAATACTAATAAACATCTTTGGTTAGCCGCTCCTATCCCTGTTTTAAGGAAATATGCACCTAACAAAGCAGTTTTAAATGAAGCTTTAAATTTAATAAAAGAAAACAAATATTCTTATACGCTTAAAAATCCAAAAGATAATAGTTTATATAGAAGATTCTGGAATTTTGTTATTTACTTTAAAGATTACAAAAGATTTAAACAATATCCACCTGAAATAAGAAAGTAGATGATATATTATGAAAAATAGTTTAGGTATTATTGGGGGTGTTGGACCTCTAGCTAGTTCTTACTTTTATGAATTACTAACTAAAAGTACTAAAGCAGAAAAAGATCAAGATCATTTAAATATTGTTTTATTTAGTCATTCTAGTATTCCTGATAGAACTACTTATATTTTAAACAATGAAAATGAAAGTCCACTTCCCTATTTACTGGGTGATATAAAAACATTAGAACAGTTAGGATGCAAGATGATAGTTATCCCTTGTAATACATCTTGTTATTTTCATAAAACGTTACAAGAAAATACAAGTATCCCTGTTAATAACATGGTTAAAGATACTGTAGATTTTATCAAGAATAAGGGGTTTAAAAAAGTTGCAATCATGGCGACTAAAGGAACTATCTATTCTAATCTTTATCAAAATGCTTTAACTGAAGCTGGTATTGAATATATTTTACCTGATACTGATAAAGTTATGAGTCTTATTTATGATTATGTAAAGGCTGGTAAAGATGTATCTTTAGAATTATTTAATTCAGTAATTAATGGTTTAAATGTTGATGGCTATATTCTAGGCTGTACTGAACTATCAGTATTAAAAAAGGAACTTAATTTACCTGATAATTTTGTAGATCCGTTAGAAGTTGAAGTGATTAAAGTCTTAGATTTTTTTGAAAAGGAAAGGATAAATTAATATGTGTGGATTTGTAGGTTATATAAATAAAAAAGATAATAAAGAAAAAACTCTAAAGAAAATGACTATGGCAATTAGCCACAGAGGTCCTGACGATGAAAATCTGTATATTGATGAAAATGCTGCTATTGGACATAGAAGATTATCAATTATTGATTTAGAGGGCGGAAAGCAGCCTATGGAGTATAAAGACTTAGTTATTGCATATAACGGCGAGGTTTATAAC
>CASPVX010000048.1 GCA_949425575.1 uncultured Bacilli bacterium | reverse complement strand
ATGCTTATCGGAACTCATAGAATACTTAGTGATGATGTATTATTTAAAGATTTAGGTCTTCTAATAATTGACGAAGAGCAACGCTTTGGTGTTAAACATAAAGAAAAAATTAAAACTTTTAAAAACAATGTAGATGTTTTAACATTATCTGCAACACCAATTCCTAGAACCCTACAAATGTCTATTGCAGGTATAAGGGATTTATCATTAATAGAAACCCCACCACTTAATAGATATCCTGTTCAAACATATGTGCTTGCAGAAAATGATCAGGTTATCAAAGATGCAATTTATAAAGAATTATCTAGGGACGGACAAACATTTATTTTATATAACAAAATAAAAGATATTGAAGAGAAAAAATTACGCTTGGAGTCTTTAGTTCCTGATGCAAAAATAGCAATCGCACATGGACAAATGAATAAAAATGAATTAGAAGATATTATGGTTGCTTTTATTAACCGCGAATATGATGTTTTACTTTGTACAACAATTATTGAAACAGGAATTGATATACCCGCAGCCAATACTTTAATTATTATGGATGCAGATCATTTTGGTTTATCACAGTTATATCAAATACGAGGAAGAATAGGTAGAAGTAATAAAATTGCTTACTGTTATTTAATGTATGATAAAAGAAAAATATTATCTGAAATTGCAGTTAAAAGATTGAAGATAATTAAAGATTTTACTGAGCTTGGTAGTGGATTTGCTATTGCTATGCGCGATTTATCTTTAAGAGGTGCAGGCGATATCTTAGGCAGTGAACAAGCAGGGTTTGTTGATAGCGTTGGAATTGATTTATTTTTAGAAATGCTTAACGAAGAAATTAGAAAACAAAAAGGCGAAAAAATAGAAACTAAAAAAGAAATAACAACACCTTTAATCGATGTTAAAACCAGTATTGATGATAATTATGTAGAAGAGGAAGAACTTAAATTATTAATTCATAAAAAAATAAATTCTATAAATTCATATGAAAAATTATTAGAAGTTAAAAGCGATATTGAAGATAGATTTGGTAAAATTTCAGAAGACTTAATAATTTATATGCATGAAGAATGGTTTGAAAAGCTAGCCTCAAAATTAAAAATTTCTGATATCAAACAAACAAAAAATTCAATTATGATAACTTTACCAAAAGAATTGACTGAAAAAATAGATGGCGATGTTTTATTTTATGAAGCATCTAATTTATCTAGAATGTTTAGATTTGGTATGAAACTTAATAAGCTAATTATTACTTTAGATATAATTAATTTAGATAAACACTTTATTTATTATCTAATAGATTTAATGAAAATTATAGATAATAATACAAGTAAATGATATAATTATTTAATATAAGAGGTGTTTATGAAAGAAGCAAAACTATATAGATTTATAAGACCAATTTTAAATGTTTTTAGTAAAATTTGTTTTAGACCTAAATTTATTGGATTAGAAAATTTACCAAAAAATGGTTCATTTATTTTAGTTGGAAATCATACAAATATTTTAGATCCCGTAGTATTAACGTGTATTACAAAAAGAACTATTCACTTTTTAGCAAAAGATGATTTAACAAAAGGCTTAAAAAAAGTAATTTTTAACAATATGGGAATTATTCCTGTAAATAGACACATTCATGATTCTAATGCATTAAAAAATGGTGTGAAAGCACTTAATGATGGAGAAATAATATGCATATTTCCAGAAGGGACTATTAATAGGACAAAAGATGTAATTTTACCATTTAAAAGTGGCGCAGTTAGAATGGCAAGCCAAACAAATAAACTAATAATTCCATTTACTATAAAAGGAAAATATAAGCTTTTTAGAAAAAATATTACTTTTGAATTTTATAAACCATATAAAGTATCTGGCGATGTGAAAAAAGATAATGAGTATTTAATGGAAATTATAAGTATAAATTTAATAAAGGAGAAATAATATGAGTATATTTGATATGAAATTTTTTAGATTTTTAGGTTTTAAAAAAAGACCAAGCTCTCCTTGGAGTAAGTATTATGATAAAAAAGATATGGAAATAAAAATTCCAGATATGTCTTTATATGAATTTTATGAAAAAAATTCTTCTAGATATAAAGATAGGTTTGCAATGGATTACTATGGGACAAAAATCACTTATGAAAGTTTATCAACAAAAATAGAGGAGTGTGCCAAAGCTTTTGCTAGTTATGGAATTAGAAAAGGTGACGTTGTTACTATTTGCATGCCTAATACTCCAGAAGGAATTATTTCTTTTTTAGCACTTAATAAATTAGGTGCAGTTTCAAATATGATGCATCCTTTAGCAAGTGAAAATGAGATAAAAGATACACTTATTGAAACAGGTAGTGTAATGCTAGTACTTATAGATATTGCTTATTCAAAAGTAAAAAAAATAATAGATGAAACAGATGTGTATAAAACAGTTATTGTAAGACCAAGCGACTCAATGAAGTTTTTTATGAATATTGGTTATCAGTTAACTATGGGAAGAAAAACAGAGCTTCCTTTTGACGATAGTAAATATATTACATATAAAGAATTTATAAAAAATGGAAAAAACTATAATAAAACAAATAATAACTATGTTGGTAGTAAAGATGATCCTGCAGTAATGCTTCATAGTGGTGGTTCTACAGGGACACCTAAAGCAATAGTTTTATCAAATTCAAACTTTATTACACTTGTTAAGCAAGCGGAAATTGTATTTGATGAGCTTAAAGTAGGTGATAAGTGCCTATCTATTATGCCAATTTTTCATGGATTTGGGTTAGGTGTTTGTGTATATACACCTTTATGTGTGGGTGCCGAATGTATAGTTGTGCCTCAATTTAAAGCAAGTGAATTTGATAAGTTATTAAATAAACATACCCCTGAATTTGTTATTGGCGTTCCGACATTATTTGAAGCACTAATAAAAACGCCAAAATCAAGAAGTAAGAACTTAAGACTTAATTATTTAAAATATGTTATTTCAGGTGGCGACTGTCTTAAAAAATCATTAGAAACAGATATTAATAATTTTCTTCACGATCATGGATCAACGACACAAATAATCCAAGGATACGGAATGAGTGAAACTTTAGCAGCAATAGCATTAGATTTTAAAAGTAATCCAAAAAGTGGAACGTTTGGTGTCCCATTTCCTGGATGTTATATTGGAATATTTTCACCTGAAGATGAAGAAGTTCCATATGGTGTCGAAGGCGAAATATGTGTTTGCGGACCTAATGTTATGATGGGATATTACAACAATGAAAAAGAAACAAATGCTGCACTGCATATTCATAAAGATGGTAATGTATGGCTTCATTCTGGTGATTTAGGAAAAATGGATAAGGATGGATATATTACATATACTAGTAGACTTAAACGATTAATAATTTCTTCGGGATATAATGTTTATCCAAGTCAAATTGAAGCTGTATTAGAATCACACCCTGCAGTAATGCTTTCTAGTGTAGTTGGAATACCTCATAAATATAAGCAAGAAGTACCAAAAGCATTTATTGTATTAAATAGAGGGTATAAGGCTAATGATCCCCTTATAAAAGAGCTTAAAGCTTTATGTAAAAAAAATTTATCTAGATTCTCGTTACCATATGAATATGAATTTAGAAAATCTCTTCCTAAAACATTAGTTGGAAAAGTTGATTTTAGAAAATTACAAAATGAAAATAATGAAATGAGAATGAGGGAACAAAATGAAGTCAAGAATTAAGGGAGAAATGGGTTATAGAATTTTAACTCCAATTATGAGAATTTTATTTAGATTATATTATAATCCAAAGATTATTAATAAAGGTTTAATTCCAAAGGAAGGGCCAATATTAATTGTTGGAAACCATAAACATGTTTATGATCAATGCTTAACTATTATGGCTACAAAAAGAGTTATTCATTATATGGCTAAAAAAGAATATTTTGATTCAAAGATGGGATGGTTTTTTAAATTGGTAGGTTGTATTCCTGTCAATAGACAAATAAAAGATACTAAAGCTGTGGATTCAGCTTTAAATGTACTGAAAAACAATGGTGCTATAGGATTATTTCCAGAAGGAACACGTAATAAAACAAAAGATGTATTTTTATTACCATTTAAATTTGGAACAGTTTCTATGGCGCAAAAAACTAATGCAACAATAGTTCCATTTGGTCTTACTGGTGACTATAAGTTTAGAAGTAAAAATTTAACAGTAAGATATGGAAAGCCTTTTAAAATTGATAATATGTCTTTAGAAGAGGCAAATAAAAAACTATATAATGAAGTAGAGGAATTAATGAAAAAAAATTTAAGTAATTGTGGGAATGTGTATAATGGAAAATAAAAATATAAGTATTGTTGGTGCAATTCCTAAAATTTTAGTAGGTATTGTTTTTCTCCTGGTTGGTATATTTATATTAGGAATAAATATATTATTCTTTGTTACTTCTAAAGATTATGTGGCTACTGTAGCTATAGTTGTTGATCAAACGAATATAGATGGAGAAACAACAAATATATTAAAATATAGCGCTAATGGTAAGGAATATATGGAAGAAGATATTTTGAGTACTGGTTTATTTGATATAGGCGAAGAAGTAAACATAGTATATAATCCTGATAACCCTAAACAATATAATATTGGTGATAAAAATGATAAGGGTTCAATTTTAATGATATCATTATTAATTATATTTGGAATTATATTGCTTATTTCGGGAATAAAATCTTTAAAAAATAAAAAGCAATTAATTGGTGTTTATTTATATGATGCTAATATGAGTGAAGAAGAAAAAAATAGAATGGAATTTATTGATGAAACTGGAATAAGTTTCGATATTAATGAAAAAAACTAGGAAATTTTCCTAGTTTTATTTATTTTCTAAATGATTCATAATTTTTGGCATTACTTGTTTTTTTCTTGATACTAATCCATCAAAGAAATGACCTTGTGATATTGTATCTAAACCAAATGATTTAGCAAAGATTTCTTTTGCATCTTTATTGAATAAAATGTATGAACCATTTTTAAGAATATCTGTAACAAATAATGAAACTGCAGTAAAACCTTGAGTTTTTGTAATTTGATTAATTTCTTCTATAAATTCCTCTTGTTTACCCATTATTTCATCAGTATTCATTGTAGATACTTGGCCAATACCAATTTTCATACCATTAACATCAAAGTTTTTAAAATCCATGAAAATGATATCGTTGATTGATTTACCTTCCATAGAAGAACCTGCTTTAAACATTTCCATACCAAATTTTTCTTTGTCAACACCAGCAATTTTAGATAACTCTTCTAAAGTTTCTCTATCAACTTCTGTAGTTGTTGGTGAAGATAGTAAAAGCGTATCTGAAATAATACCTGCCATCATAAGACCAGCAATATTTTTAGGAATTTCAATGTTGTTTTCTTTATATAATAAATAAAGAATTGTATTTGTACTGCCTAATGGCATATTTCTAAAATTAATAGGTGCGATTGTTCCAATATTACCAATTTTATGGTGGTCAACCACTTCAACAAGTTCAGCTTCATCTAACCCAATAACACTTTGTTCTTTTTCATTATGGTCTACTAATATTACTTTTTTAGGTGTTTTATTATCTGCCATACTAACTCTAAATAGGCCTAAGCATTCTCCAGCATTGTTAATAACAGGATAATTGCTATATTTCTTTTTAGCAGCCATGTCTAGAACTTCATATAAAGGATCATTTTCATTTATATAAATAATTTCATCCTTAGATAAGCTATCTTTTATATAGTTACTTAAAACTACTAAGTTTGCAGTTGTAAGTCCATCATAGTTTGTACTAATAACATCAACATTATTCTTTTTAGCAATTTCTAAGTGTTCAGGTTTCATTTTAACTCCATTAGTTAAAATAATGATTGAAGCACAATTATTAACTGCATATTCAATAATACTGTGACGGTCACCAACGATTAAAACACTTTCAGTATCAATTTCAACTTTTTCTTTAAATGTTGTACTTCTGTAAGATGGTGCAATAATATTACCTTTAATTTCTTTATCAAATCGTAAAATTTCTGTAGCATCTAGTGCTTCTAATAAATTGTCATAAGAAGTATTGATTTGTGTAATATTGCCAAAAATAAGATTTTTAGCAACGTCTTTCATAGCTAATGCGCCT
>CASPVX010000047.1 GCA_949425575.1 uncultured Bacilli bacterium | reverse complement strand
AATCATGGTTATAATCCCGTAATAATAAAAAAAGAAGATAGATTAGAATATTATGAGACATTAGATAAAGCTCATACAACGGGTAATTATACAAATTTTGTTAAATTAATAACTAAGTTGGAAATAGAAATGTTAAGGAAATATTTAAAATTGTTATAATTGGAGGTAATATGGAACCAAGAGATTTATTAAAAAAATTACATCCTAATCAATTTTCGGATTCAAAGATTGTAGATAAAGTTGAGTGCCCTAGAGAAATATTAGATTTTCATTTATCAAGACTATCAGAGCAAAATAAGCATTTTGATTTTGAAGAATTCATAAGAAAATTATTGGAAAGAGAAGTCTGTCCTGATTTAATAGAAGAAACAGGTCCATCTGGAGGAGGAGATGGTAAGGTTGATACAGAAAATTATCCAGTAGCAAAGGATATTCAAGAATTTTGGTGGTATGGCTTAAATGGAAAAAATGACAGGTGGGCGTTTGCAATTAGCCTAAGAAAAAGTTGGAAATCAAAATGTGATGGAGATATAAAAAAAATTATAGATACAAAAAGAGGATATACTAAAATCTTTTTTATAACCAATCAATCGATTAAAAATGATAAAAGATTAGAATATCAAGATAATAAAAGTAGGGAAACAGGATTAGATATAACTATTTTAGATAAAACTTGGATATTAAATAAAGCTCTACATGAAAAAAATTTGGATCTATTAAAATTAATTAATATTACTCAACCAATTAAGGAAAAAGAAATTGGTCCAAATGATTTAAAAAAACAAAGACGTGTAGAAGAAATAGAAAAGAAATTACAAGACTATTCTTCAAAAAAAAAGATTAATCAAGAAGTTATTGATCTTTCTATCGAGTCTGCCATTATAAGTAGAGATTTAGAAGAAGATGAAGTTGTTGTTGTAGGAAAATTTGAACGTGCTTTAAGATTTGCGAAAACAAAAAAGAATATTGTAGCACAACGAAAGATTTTATATGATTTAGCTTGGTACTATCATTGGTGGCTAAATGATGATATAAATTTTGAAAAGTATTACGAAGAATATCAAAGTGAGGTCATTAAAGATAAAAGTATAGAAGAAATATTAAATCTGGCAAATTTATGGACTTTAGAATATACTAGAAAAAATAGGGATAAAGATACGGTAAAAAATAAAACAAAAACATTATTATACCTTTTAAGTGAAAAAGAAGAATCTCAGAGTCGAGTTACACAACTAGAGGCTAAAACAAGAATATGTATTATAAAAATCACTTTAGAGGAAAGCATAGATAGACAATTTGATGATTTAATTAACATTGTTGAAGAAGCAACAAAGTTCAAAGAGTACGATTTTATTGTTTTAGCAAAAATGATTGAAATATTGCTACCAGTTTATAATGGAAATAAAAAATATGATCAACTATATGAATTAATAACAGATAAGTTAACAAACAGAAAAGGTGAAATTCAGCGTGCTGAAATGTATTTAAAAAAATCTAAGTTGCTTTCTTCATCTGGTAAACATTATGATGCTATAAGTATTCTTGGAAAATGTTTAACTTTATTATATAAAGAAGAAACCAATGGTAAGTTAGTAGAAGCATATATAAATATTGGTGCCAATTTTGAGTCTGTAGGACTATTATATGTAGCTAAAAATTATTATATTGCTGCTATTACATTATTTATAGATTTGTATTTTAAAGAAGGTGATTTAGATCTTTTCTCGATAAAAATAATAAATAGAATTATTGATTTGGAAATACAATTTGGTAATATAGAACATGCTATTCAGTGGATTAATATTAAAAATATATTTTTTAGTATATTGGTAGATAAAAATGAAGAATTTAACCAAGAAACTGAAGAGGAGTTTCTTTTGCAAAGAGATGCATTACTTTCATCACAAATATTAAGAACAAAATTTGAAGATTTTAAAATATTGGATAAAATAATATATGAATGTTCTAATAATGGTTTAATTATCTCGGAAGTTATGGCTAAATATGCATTAGGGGAATATGATAATAGATTATTGGAGGAATGTAATGGAGATAAAAATCAAGTTGATAAACAAATAGAAGATTTTTATATAGCTTCATTAAATCAGAGACTTCCTATTCCTATTTATTATAATGGAAAAGAAAATACAGTTAATTCAATGTTGGGTGGAAATAAATTAAAAATATATTATACTTCTACAGATTTAATGCATAAATTTGCTGAATTTATAATGGCATTATTAGAGAATACTTTTGCAACAATTCATAAACATAACACATATATGCGTGGGGATATTATAATTCAATTGCAAGAAAAAGATAGTGGAACCTTTGATGTTAACTATTCGTTTGATGGAATAGATACATATATTATTACTTTGGATTCATTTAATATGTATGATATTTCTATAGAAAATCATCAAATAATTACAGATATGCTGTTTAAATTATTAGCTAACATATTAGCAGTTAATTTTATTTATAAAGATTATGAAAAAACTTTTAAAGAAATATTTGAAGATGAAAAGGCTTTTGAAAGAAGTTTAAATCACACAAATAGTTTATATAATCTTAATAAAATATTTGGTATTGAAGAAGAAAAAGATATTTCTGTTAATAGTATTAGTAGAACTAAAGAATGGTATTCAGATATTGAAATAACCAATGCTAAAAAGGAAACTGTAGATCCTTTTGATGATAAAAAGAATATTGTATATGGTGTCCCTGAAAACAATCCATTTGAGAACATATCACATAGTAATATTTATTCTTCAGGATTGATTAAATGTAATCATTGGGATGCGGCTAAGTGGAAAGGTGTTGTGTATTTAGGAGATCTAATTAATAATAAATTTATAAAAATAGGATTTTTATTTGAAAATGAAGAAGGTGCAAAAAGAGTTTTTCAAGATTTGATAGACTATGCATCTAAAGAAGATAAAGAGGGGAAAATAATACTATCTTTTATAAAAGGAATTAGTAAATCTGATATTTATGACTATAGAGTTATGATTACAGGTAAAGTTAAAGTTCCTAAAGGTATTACTACGAATATTCTTATTAATAATGCAACTCGTTTTCATCAAATGAATTGTAAAGATGATAAAAATATAAAGATTTTAGAAGAGATTATTGAAAAAGGAAATAATCCTAAAATTACACTTTTGCCAATGATTGCCACAGATGAAGAAATTATTCCTTTATGGGATTATGAAATAGTGTTGAAAAATGTCAATATAAAGCATGCATACGAAATTGGGAAAGGAGATTTAGAAGCGGCTGCTATTTTAAAAGAAGATATTCCAATAATTCCAAGAGAGATAAAGAATCCCCCTATAAAAGAATTATTAAAAATGAAACAAAATAATATTTAGCATTTCTTTGAATATTGAGTTGATTATTTTAATTATTTTTAGTACAATCTAGATGTCAAGTAGTGCTACTATTTGATAAAATAGGATTTAGTGAGCGAATGAGAACAATGTTCCCATTTTGTTCCCATTAGATGAAATATTTATAGTAAACATAATACTATAAATACCATAAATACTGGATGCTTCGGAACCCTTTTTCCCTTTAAATACTAGTAATTACAGTAATACTATAAATACTATAAATACCAGATTCTGTGGAACTTGTGGTTCGGGCAAAAAGTACAAACAATGTTGTGGAAAATAAGATATTATCTAAAAAAAGAGCTTTAGCTCTTTTTTATTATATTTACAATACAGATTAATCTGAATAAGGTATTCGAACCAATGGTTCGCCTATTCTAGTAACTAGTAGATAGCTTTTTATATAGGAAAAAGGAACAGCTTTATCAGCTTTAACGATAAGGCTAATAAGGTCATCTGGATTAAAATTGTTAATTGTTGTACCACTAAAATAATATAAAGAATTATTATCTATATTTAATGTAGCAACTGAATAAGTATTTTCCTGTTGGTTATTATATATAGGATTTACTGTAACTTTAACAACATTTTCTGGTGAAGCACTTGGAACTTGTAATGACATATAATAGTCTATTCTATAAGAACCACCAGTTATAATCCCAATTAATCCATCTTGATAATATTTCACATTTAAACCAGCAGACACTGCATCTAGTAAAATACTAAGTGGAGCATTATTAGCTAAAAATGTGCTGTTCATTGGTCTAAAATTCCATGCTAATCCAACTGCGTTTTCATTATTTGGTCCAGCGGGCCCAGTCGGACCAGTGGGCCCTTGTGGTATTGTAAAATCTAAAATATATTCTTTATCCATTTTTTGTCCTTTCTATTTTTATAATTTTATTATTGAATAGGGTATTAATTTATTAAGTGTTTATAACTTAGATATTTTAATCTTCATAACTTATTTTATGATAAACTATAAAAGCTGATAATGATAAAAGCAGATGATTTTATACACTTAATAATTCTTAATGGTAACTGGAGTATTATACAATATAAAACTTAATCAAAAAAACAACGCTGTGGAAAATGATAAAGGCCCATAATAGTGGGCTTTTTCTTTATAAAAATATGCATATATCTTTGATAATATGTATATACATGATATAATTAATATATAGAATTGTCATTATTTAAAACGGCAATTCTGCTGAAAGAAGATGATTATAAATGATGAATATTTCATCAGACACCGAAGATTTGCTTGATTTAGCTTATAAATTAAAAAGTGCTCTTGGAAGTAAAATAAAAATTATTAATTTTGATAGAGAAGACAGTATTTTAGTTGGAGTTTATAATGATAATAATTTAAGTATTAAATTTTCAATGGCATTCAATAGTAATAGTTTTCTAAAGATAAAATTTTATAGTGAAGGAAACACAGAATATGAAAGTCATGATTTTGCTTTATTATTATCTGTTATTTCAGAATTAGAAGATACTAATGGTAACAAAATTGGCTATCCCCAAGTTTATTATAAAGAGGGTGATATTATAAGTTATGATTGGATTTTTACACTAGAAAAAATAGAAGAACAAACTGATGAAGTATTAGAAGATGAAGGTAATTTAAGCTTACTTGAAAGAATAGCAAATAAAATGCCTAAAAGGAGGTAAAAATGTTTGAAGAAATTTATTCTAGAGCAAAGGAATTTAAAAGAAAATATCCATCAACTATAGCTTGGAGATTAAAAGCTCATTCTAAAGTTATAGCTGAGCACATGGAAAACGGAGAAGAAATAAAGTATGTTTTTGCTGGTCAAAAAAATGATAGTATTTTTGATATAATTACTACCTATGTTGTAGTTGTTACAGATAGAAGAATTATTTTAGGTGAAAAACGTTTATTTTTTGGTTATTTTTTAATTTCAATAACTTCAGATATGTTCAATGATGTTACTATAAAACAAGGTCTTTTATGGGGACGATGTGTTATGGATTCATTAAGAGAAAACGTTGTAATATCTAACCTTTCAAAAGCAGCAGCATCTGAGGTTGAAGCAAATATTACAAAACATGTTATTATGGCAAAGGAAAAAATGCCATCAGGGATTAATAAAAAAGCAGCTGGTGAAAATATTAATATTTCAACAAATGAAGAGTAAAGTTTAAACTTTACTCTTTTTAGTAAACAAGAGGTAAATTTTTTCTTGCAAATATATAGAACTCTATATACAATAATTATAGAGTATAGGATGGTAGATTTATGAGAGTAAGTAAAAGGGCGTTTACATTAATAGAATTATTGGCAGTAATAGTAGTATTAACAATAATACTATTAATAACAGTACCAGCGATAAATGATGTAATAAAAAACAGTAGAAAAGAAGCCTTCAGAAATAATGTATTAAATTTATTTGAAGCAGTAAAAAAACTAGAATCAAATAGTGATTACAGACTAGATGAAGAAGGAATCAAATACAATGATAAAAGATTAAATATATCAAATAATCCATTTACAGGAGGAAAAATATATTTAAATGAAAACGGAGAAGCAGACAGTGATAAAATAACAGATGAAATGTTTTGTGCAGTAGGAACAAAGAAGAAGTTATTGATCGCTGAAGGAAACTGTGATTTAGCGGCAGCTCTATCAAATATAGACTTTAAACAAAAACCATCAAACAAAGGATGGCATAGAGGAAAAGAAATAACAGTTGATATTAAAGGATTTGAAAAATTTAAAGAATATCCATATACATTCTCATTTAGTGTAGATGATGGAAAAACATTCCACAAAATAACGGAAAAAGAAACACCGTTATTATTTGGAATATATGAAGGACAAAGTGCGAAAGACTTTTATAAAGAAACATATAAACAAATAGTAAATGATAATTTAGATAAAGCAAATATACTAGTAAGAGTATCATTCGGAAGTGATTCATTAGCAACAGCATATAAAGTAACAATGGTAGATTCAACACCACCAGAAGAAGCGACAGTAAGACTAGTAAGAAGAAATACAGATACAATGTATGTACTAGCAAATGCCGTAGAAAATGATAGTTATATAACAAAATATGAATTTAAAATAGATGATGGAAAATATGTAGATAACGGAGGGGAACCATCATTTAAAT
>CASPVX010000046.1 GCA_949425575.1 uncultured Bacilli bacterium | reverse complement strand
CAACAGATGATTTTTATGTAAAAGTAGAGTATGATCCAACAAAAACAGGAACAGCAACAGAAGACCAAAAATCAAATAAACTAACATTAGAATTTATATATGCACAAAAAACAGGTTCTGGAGTAGTACCAAGCGTGCCAAAAGCAGCAGAAATGCTAAAAGAAAAAGTTACTACAACAGGAGATGGATTATATGAAGATGAATATGAAGAAGGAAGACATGTATATAAAGGTGCAAACCCAAATAACTATATAACATTTAACGAGGAAAATGATGGAGTAGCAGGCTGGAGAATATTTTCTGTAGAAGCAGATAATACAATTAAATTAGTAAAATCTGATAGTGTCGCACGTATGGCTTTTGATTCAGGAACTAGAACTACTGGTTATTGTTCTGAAGGAAGTTCATTTGGCTGTAATGCATGGGCAAAAACACCTAATTTTGTTAATGGTACGCTTTCAGGAAAAGTAGATAGTGATTCAGAATTAAATATATATTTAAACGATAAAAATAATGCAAATAGCTATTATAATAAGTTAAGTGAGAAATCGAAAACTTTAATACAATCACACAATTTTGATATAGGACCAGTTGAAGTATTTAATGATAATATTTCTAATCAAATTACATCTGAAAAAAGTATTACATGGAATGGGAATATTGGACTTATAAATTTTAGTGAGTTTTTAAGAGCTAATTCAAATAAAGTAGAATGTGGTAATTTTAGTTTGCTTGGTGAAGGGCAAGAAAAATGTAATGGTACCAATTATTTATTAACATTGCCTAAAGAAACAAGTGCCTGGATTATATCTCCAACAAAAAATTCATCTTGGGATGGTTTTACATTTAGTGAAAATGGATTCGGTCCAGGGGATGGAACAACACATTATAATAGTGTATTTCCTGTATTGTATTTAAATGATAATATAACATTATCAGGAGATGGAACAAGTACAAATCCATATACAATAAATTAAAAACGCTATAGCGTTTTTTTATCTTTCTATGTTATAATTATAAAAGGTGATAAAATGTTTGAAAATTTAGGTGATAGATTACAGAATGTCATGAATAAAGTTAGAGGTTATGGAAAAATAACAGAAGACAATATTGGAGAAATGACAAGAGAAATAAGGCTTGCTTTACTTGAAGCAGATGTTAACTATAAAGTTGTTAAAGAGTTTGTAAATAACGTTAAAGAAAAAGCATTAGGTGAAGAAGTTAGAAAAAGTTTAAAACCAGGCGAGGTTTTTGTAAAAATTGTAAAAGATGAACTTGTTGATTTGCTTGGTAAAGAAAAGGAACCTTTAATAGTTGTAAAACCACTTACAATAACAATGCTTGTAGGGCTTCAAGGTAGTGGTAAAACAACTACTGTTGGAAAACTTGCTTTACTAGCTAGAAAGAAATTTGGTCTTAAACCATTAATGGTAGCCTGTGATGTTTATAGACCAGCAGCCATAGATCAATTAAAACAAATTGGTAAGGAACTTAATATTGAAGTATATTCTGAAGGTAAAAAAAATCCAACTGAAATTGTAAAAAATGCTATTAACTATGCTAAAGAAAATGGCTATAACTATATTTTAATAGATACAGCAGGAAGACTTCATATAGATGAAGATTTAATGAATGAACTAGATAATATTAATAATGAAGTAAAACCTAATGAAATTTTATTAGTTATTGATAGTATGACTGGACAAGATGCAATTAATGTAATTACTGGGTTTAATGAAAAATTACCATTAACTGGTGCTGTTTTAACTAAATTAGATGGTGATACAAAAGGTGGAGCAGCTCTTTCAATAAGACATTTAACAAATGTACCAATTAAATTTATTGGTGTGTCTGAAAAGATGGATGGATTAGAAGAGTTTTATCCAGAAAGAATGGCTAATCGAATTTTAGATATGGGAGATATCATGTCTATGATTGAAAAAGCCGAAGGATTAATGGATGAGGATGAACTATTAAAAACTGCTGAAAAAATGAATAAAGGCAAATTTGATTTAGAAGATTTTTTAACACAACTAAACCAAATAAAAAAATTAGGACCACTTGAAAATTTAATAAAAATGATTCCTGGTGCTAAAAAAGCAGGTCTTAGTAATATAAGTATTGATCCAAAACAAATGGCACATGTTGAAGCAATTATTCTTTCAATGACAAAAAAAGAGAGAAGAAATCCTGATATTTTAAAAGCATCTAGAAAAAGAAGAATAGCTGAAGGTAGTGGAAGAAGTGTCGAAGAAGTAAATCGACTTTTAAAACAGTTTGAACAAATGAAAGAAATGATGAAGAAAATGAAAAATGGTAATTTAAATTTACCATTTTAAATCAAGCAAACTATATTAATAATTATAAGTAAGATATATCTTACTTTTTTCTTTACTATATAAGACATTTAACATATTCAAAGATTAGGTTACCTCATATCATAATACTAGATAGGGGGAAATAAAATGTTTAATCGTAATAGATTTGGATGCGGTTGTATGAATCAATGTAAACAAGAAAGGGAAATGTGCCCACCAACATGTGTTGAAGAAGCACCAATTAATTCTTGTGTTCAAAGAGATATCTGTCATGAGGTGAAACATATTGTTCCAATTCACACTCATATGATAGATAGACATATTTATAATCATACATATGAACCACAATATTCATGCTCTCGCGAAGAACAAGTTGTTAATAATGATCCAGGCCAATGCGGTCTATTTAAATAATGGTTTATACCATTATTTTTTTGTGTGAAATTTTATAAAATATGTTATAATTAATTTAAGATAGGAGAGGCTTATGGAAGAAGAAAATATAGCAGAAGAAACCGTCGATAAAATTAAAAAATATAGAAGCGTTATTTTTAGTTGTGGGATATTTGCTATTGTACTTTTAATAGTAGGTATTCTTACATTAAACACAAATAAACAAATAAACTTAAAAGAAAAAGAAGTTTATATTCAAACTGGAGAAAATTATAGCATAGAGTATACACTAAATGGACTTAATAAAGATCAATTGGTATGGGAGTCAAAAGATAATAATGTAGCAACAGTAAATTCTGGAAATATCATTGGAATAGTACCAGGTGAAACCTTAATAACTGTTTCTAGTGGTGAGGAAATAAAAGAGGCTGTTAGAGTTTATGTTTTAGCAGATGGAATGAAGAGAGCTGCTATAATTAAAGATGGTGTTCCAGGTAAGAAATATACTTGTGATGATGATTGGGTTTTAAGCGGTAATAAATGTAGCTTATATACAATAAAAGATGGTGTAAGTTGTACAGAAGGTTTTAAAGAAACAACTAATGATAGATGTGTAAAAGAAGCGGATGCAACAATAGAATATTCATGTCCAAAAGGATATTACTTGTATTCTAAAGAAAAGTGTATAAGTAATGAGTAGATAATATATCTACTTTTTAATTGTAAAGGGGAGTGTTAATATGAAATCAGCAGTAAGTGAAACTAACATGATTGTGTTGGCAGCAACAACTGTTGTAACAAACGCTATGAATAGTGTACAAACTAAATCAGATGAACTTAGCAATTTAGACTCAGCTAATAATGATAATATAGGTGGAAACGGACCAATTAACAATAATGATTTTGTTATTTCAGATAAAATTGGAAATATAGATTTAAGTGGTGGTTCTAATGCCTCAAATGGTGGGACAACTTCAGGTGTTATTAAAGATGTTAATAGTAGTACCATAACTGGATCATTAAATAATGTTGATAATAAGACATTAAATACAATTAAAAATAATTCAAACAAAGTTACAGCAGGGTTAAATAATGGCGGTAAAGGTGTAAAATTTAGTGAAAATAATAAAAGCGTAGCTAAAGATTCTTATAATAAAACAGCGAATAATTTAAAAAATACAAATTTAAACAGTGCAACCTCAAAAAGTACTAGAGTGTTTGAAGAAAATGGTTTAGCTGTATCTACAACTACATATAAAAATGTTAAAGGGACAGGAAATGTTACAGTTACCAGTTATTACAAAAAGGAAGAAGGTGAATATAGATTAGTTTATGTAACTGACAGTAAAACATCAAATACAGTCAAACACTTTGATTCACTTTCACTTTCTGAAAAGGAAGGAAAAGAATCATTTAAAACAATTGATCCAAAATTAGCACAAGCATTTGGCGGTAAAAGTATGGATCAAAAATTAATGAAGGAAATATATGATAACCAAAAAGCTATTGTTGTTATTTTAAATACTTATGATGGCGATAAAATTGTTAATACAGGAAGCGGCTTTTTTATAAATAAGGGAATCATTGTAACAACATTTAATTATGTTAAAGAATCATTAATTAAGGGACAAAAAATAATAGTTAGAGATTCAGATAATCATTCATTCGAAGCTACTGGTATAGTAAGTGTTAATGAAAAATTAAATATAGCTGTTCTTAAATTAAATAAAAGCACAGGAAAAGAAGCAGTTTTAAAAAGTTCAGACAATATGAAAAAAGGATCTATGATACTAGCTATTGGTACTAAAAGTGGGTATGGTTTATCAGCTTACTCAGGTGTTATGATAGAAAACGGTAAAATGCTTAAAAATTTATTACCACTTTCAAAAACAGATGAAGGTAGTCCATTATTTAATGCTATGGGCGAAGTTGTTGGAATTAATACGGCCTTTTCAATTGATAATGATTTTTCAGTAGCTATACCTACTAAGAATTTAATGAATTTACAAAAAAGACTTCAATCAATGTCTTTTACTTCTATAAAAGAAACACCATTAGAAAGTCTTAAATCTAAATACTATTATGCTAAATTATCAGAAGAAAATGAATATAACAAAATTGATTCCAAAGTATGGGATGAATACAAAACTATTGGCGATATAGAAAATACAATGGGACTTAAATTAATAAAATCTAATTATAAAGATGGAATTGCTAGTTTAAGATATGTAAATGAAGTTAATGGTTATTTAGATTCTATGGAAGGTGCTAGTTCATTTAAACAGAAACTATTGAATATGGGCTATAAGCAAATTTTAGATACATCTAATAAAAGCGTTTTCAAAAATAATCAATACAAAGTTATTATAATGAAAGAAATGAATTACTTAATTGTTTTACTTATAAAGGAGTAGATAATATGAAAAAAATATACAAAATTATAATCTTTATTTTAGTAATAATATTATTGACCCTTATTATGACAGTGTTTATAATGTTTAAAGGCGCTCAGAAATATGAGGGCAAAACGCTTAATTTAAAATATGATAATACATGGATTACTACTAAACAATCAAATAATTCAGTTTCATTAACTCATAAAACAGGTGGAAGATTAGATATTAAAGTAGAAGAAATTGATAATGAAAGAATAAATAATAGTATTGAAGAGTTTTCTTCAGATATTGCATATATGATCGATCAATTGGATAGTTCATATAAACTTATTAGTAACAGTAACGATAAAATAACTAAACAGGGTTATGAAGGGTATAAAATGCTTTATGAAAATGATAACTCAGAAATTTTGGTAACTATTTTTAGAAAAGATGACTCGTTAATTACTATTACTTATACAGCTAAGAGCGATAACTTTGATATTTTATTAGATTCAGTAAATACAATTGTTTATAAAATGGAAGTAGGGAGGATATAAATGAAAAATAATAAATTACTCCTAAAATTTCTTGGATATATGATACTAGGGATTATAATAATTTTGCTTGGTGCTTTTATTATTTATAGTGTTTTTAATACAAATTATCGTTTTTCTGATGAAGAGAATATATATAATGAAGATAATTCAAAAACTTATGTAGGAACTAAAACAGTAGTTGAATATAATACGAGGTATAAAAAGGTAAATATAAATAGTAAAGAGGATGCAACTGCTTTAATACTTAAACATTCAGAGAAGCAAAAATCAAAAAAAGAATGTAATAACATTGAAATTAAAAATATTGAATCAGAGCTTGAACAAGCATATCAAATTCCAGCAGTTAATCTTTGTGAATTAGATATTAAAACAGCTAATTATTTAAATAACTTAATAAAATATGTTTATACAAATTATCCTAATATTAAAGGCTATATGACTAATTTAACACTTTCCAATGTACCTATAGAAGAATCTGATTATATAGCATCATTTGTGCCTAGTTTTACTTTTGCGACATCAAATTCAAAAACTTCATTTCCGTTTGTTATAAAAACTAGTATGCTTTTAAACAGCAAATATTATTTAGATGAAAAAGTCTTAAATAATGTCGTGAATAATAGTGCTGGAAGCGGTTATTTTGTGCCTAATGCAACAGGCTATTCTATAATTGCTCATGAAGTAGGTCATTTTTTATCATTTGTAGCATTCCTTAAAAATCAAAATATAACTGAAAATATGTATATTTCAAATGAAGACTTCAAAAAATACTATGAAATTTTAAATGAATATGATAAAGGAACATTTGCTAAAAAAATATTAGAAGAAGCTTATCAAGAATATATTAAAGCTAATAATATTATAGGTAATTACAAATTTGATGATTTTAGAAAAATGATTTCTAGTTATTCTGTAGTTAATGATAGCAAAGGAAATCCAATTTATGATGAAACTATTGCAG
>CASPVX010000045.1 GCA_949425575.1 uncultured Bacilli bacterium | reverse complement strand
GTTTCATTCATATAATTATAAGCTTTAAAAATAGAATTATTTTCATTTAAAAAACAATCTTTTGTGTAATCAGTATCTTTAATTTGTAATCTAACATCATTTAAATATTTAGGTGCTTCTATTTTAAAGTAATCAAGAGCAAATGCAGTTTCATTATTAATATCTCCAAGTACTCTTGGTTCACTGTTAAGACCTAATTCATTTTTTAAATGTGATAGTGCTATTGCAGCAGTAACACTATCAGTATCAGGTTTTTGATGTCCAAAAACAAGAACCTTTTCCATATAAATCCTCTCCTTTGTTTAAGCACTACAATTATAACATGTTTGTTTTGTTTTTTAAAGTATAAAATATTTTTTAAATGGCAATAATATCTTTAGAAAGAAGGCAAAATGTATGAAGAAAACTGGAATTATTAGAAGAATTGATAATCTTGGAAGAATAGTTATTCCAAAAGAAATTAGAAGTACTCTTAGAATTAAAAATGGAGATAATTTAGAAATTTATGTTAATGACAAGGATGATATTGTACTAAGAAAGTTTTCTCTCATTGATAAATTATTAGATCTTTCAATTGCTTTAAGTGAAACAATTAATAGTATTACAAAAGCAACTACAATAATTACTAATAACGATAAAATTTTAGCTGTCTCTGGTAAACATAAAAGAAGCTTAGAAAATAGTAATTTATCTAGTGAGCTTTCTAATAATATTAATAATGAAATTATTAGGGGAAAAGGGATTTATTTAACAGATGAAAAATCTTTTGATGAATATTACTTAGTAGTTCCTATTATTTCCTCTGGCGATAGACAAGGGTCAATAATTATTTTATCTGATAATGAAGTTACTGATGAAGAAGAAAAAATTGTATCTATTGTTACAACCTTTTTAGGAAATTATATTGAATAGGAAATAAAAATGTGCTATAATTCACTTAATCAAAAGCGATGAAGGAAAGAAAAATAATTAATGTTTATAGAGAGCTTATGTTTGGTGAAAATAAGTAACAAAGATTATTTCGAATGGCTCTGGAGCTGCTTAATCGATATGTAGGTTAAGACGTAGGTATGCGTTAAATATTTAAGGTAAATGTTTTAAACATTTATAAATTAAGGTGGTACCACGTCAATCACGTCCTTATATGGATGTGTTTTTTTGTTATAGGAGGTAATTATGGCACGAAAATTTGAAAAAATTTCTTTAGAACAATTTATAAAAGATACTAATTTAAAGGAAGATGAATATAATTCTTATGATTTACCAAAAAGAGGAACAAAATATAGTGCTGGATATGATTTTTCATTATTGAATGATGTTACTTTATTGCCAGGTGAATCTAAAAAAATTCCAACAGGAATAAAAGCTACCATGAATGAAGATGAGGTTCTTCTAATTATAATTAGAAGTAGTTTAGGTACTAAATTTAATATACGAATGTGTAATCAAGTTGGTGTGATTGATAGTGACTATTATAATAACGAAGGAAATGAAGGCCATATAATGGTAACTATAAAAAATGAAGGAAATGAAAGTAGAGTTTTTAAAAAGGGCGAAAGAGTTTGTCAAGGCATTTTTACTAAATTTTTAACTGTGGAAAACGAAGAAGAAATTTTAAATGAAAGAACTGGTGGATTTGGAAGTACCAGTAGGGAGGTAAAATAATGGAAAAAGAAAAATTTTATATTACAACATCAATATTTTATGCATCTGCAAAACCACATATAGGAAATTCTTATGAGGGTGTTTTAACTGATGCTATAGCACGTTATAAAAGATTAAAGGGATATGATGTTAGATTTCATACAGGAACAGATGAACATGGGGAAAAAGTAGAACAATACGCATTAAAAAATAATGAAGAACCACAACAGTATGTTGATAAAATTGCCGAAGAAGTTCAAAGAATTTTGAAATTATTAAATGTTAGTTATGATAAATTTGTAAGGACAACAAATAAAAATCATAAAGAGGTAGTTCAAAAAATATTTGAAAAATTATATGAAAATGGCGATATTTATAAAGGTAAATATGAAGGATTATATTGTACACCATGTGAATCATTTTTTACTGAATCACAGTTAGTAGATGGTAAATGTCCAGATTGCGGAAGAGAAGTTCAAAAATCAAGTGAAGAAGCATATTTCTTAAAATTAAGTAAGTATAATGAATGGTTAAAAGCTTATATAGAAGAAAATCCAGATTTTATTAAACCAGAAAGTCGTAAAAATGAAATTATGAATAATTTTATAATTCCTGGAGTTCAAGATTTATGCATTTCTAGAACTAGTTTTGATTGGGGGATTAAGGTCCCATTTGATACAAAACATGTTATATACGTATGGTTAGATGCATTAGTTAATTATATTACATTTGTTGGTTATGATTTAGAAAATAGCTCTAATGAATTCGAAACTTATTGGCCTGCAGATGTTCATGTAATTGGAAAAGATATTTTAAGATTTCATACAATTTATTGGCCAGTAATATTGCATGCTTTAGATCTTCCTATGCCAAAACAAATTTTTGGACATCCATGGGTACTAGCTGCTGACAGTGATAAGATGAGTAAGTCTAAAGGAAATGTTTTATATGCAGATGACTTAGTTTCAGAGTTTGGTACAGATGCAGTTAGATATTATTTACTTCATGAAATTCCTTATGGACATGATGGTAACATAAGTACTGAGTTGATTACGGAGAGAATTAATTCTGATTTAGCTAATGTGCTTGGAAATTTAGTTAATAGAACAATTTCAATGAGTCAAAAATACTTTGATGGGGTTATTTCAAATCCAAAGGTTGCTGAAGAAATCGATAATGAATTAATTAAAATGGCTTTAGGATTAGAAGATAAAGTAGAAGAAAAAATGGCAGAACTTAAAATAGCTGAGGCAATAGATGCTATATTTGATTTATTTAGAAGATGTAATAAATATATTGATGAAACAATGCCATGGGTTTTAGCGAAAGAAGAAAGTCAAAAAGAAAGATTACAAACTGTTTTATATAATCTTTTAGAATCAATTCGTATTGGATCTGTATTTTTGGGAGCATTTCTTCCAGAAACAAGTGAAAAAATATTTAATCAATTGAATACAGGCAATCGTGATATTGATAGTGTAAAATCATTTGGATATATTGAAGAGGGGAATGTTTTAAATAAACCAGAACCTTTATTTATGAGAATAGAAAAATAAATACTACTTTTGTAGTGTTTTTTTGTAAATTGTTGTAAAATGTCGAGAATTTATGATTGAATAAGACAACGTATAATGTTATATTTAATATTGGGAGCGATAAAATGACTACATATAAAAGATTAGATGTAATGCATTTGGTTTTTGGTGTAGGAATTATGATTTTAGTAGTAAATTTACTTATAACATTTAATTTAATAGATTTGATATATTTATTATTTGTTATAGGGTGTTATATAAGATTTATATTTTTAAAAATTGAGAGTAAGAAAAGTCAACATTAGTTTGGCTTTTTTTCTTTAATTATACAAAAAGATGCTCCAATGGCGCACCAATTATAAAAAGTAATGTTAAACGTATTTTTACTACTACTTATGAAGTTATGGTATAATTATTTTTAGGTGATATTATGCTTATAGATACACATTGTCATATTGATAGTGAAAGTTATGAAAATCCAGAAGAAGTAATAAAAAATATGAAAAATAATATAATAGTAGCAAGTGCTGCTAGTCCAAGTTCTATAAATGAGGTAATTGCTTTAACATCTAAATACGAAAATGTATATGGAACAATTGGTATTCATCCAGAATTTGCTAGTACTTATACGGAAAACGATTTAGCGATGATTGAATCTTATTTAGATCATCCCAAAATAATAGGTATAGGTGAAATAGGTCTTGATTATCATTATGGAAAAGATGATAGTCAATTGCAAAAAGAATTATTTATAAAACAAATTGAACTTGCTAATAAATATAATAAAACTATTGTTATTCACACAAGAGATGCAGCACTAGAAACATATAATATAATTAAGGATTATAAAAATGATTCTACAAAGTTAATTTTACATTGTTATAGTGGCAGCTTAGAAATGGCTAAAGATTATATTAAGCTTGGCGCAAAACTTGGTATTGGTGGAGTGTTAACATTTAAGAATGAAAAGAAGTTAAAGGAAATAGTTAAAGAGTTAGATTTAAGTAATTTTGTTTTAGAAACTGATAGTCCTTATCTTACTCCAGAGCCTTACAGAGGAAAGAAAAATGAACCAATGAACGTTAAGTTTGTTGCTGCAAAAATAGCAGAAATTAAAGGTATAACCATAGAAAAAGTGGCAGAAATTACCACTCAAAATTCATTATTTCAATTTGACCTAAAGTTATAATTATGTTAGACTATTGGTACATTTTTAATTAAAACAGAGGTGTTATATGAATGTGTATTTGATGGGGCTGCTTTCAAAGTGGGCAAGTATTATTACACTTGCTTTAGCTTCACTATTTGGATTTAATAGTGGCAGTGAAAACCAATCTATTACAGTCGAAAACATAAATAAAACAAAAAATTCGAAGGCAGAAACAGAAGTTATTCCATATAAGGTAGAAACTATCTATAATGACGAATTAGTTAAAGGAACAGAAAATGTTTTAAAAGAGGGCGTAAATGGAATAGCATATATCATAAATGATGAAAAAGAAGTTGTTAAAGAACCAATAAATAAGAAAATTGAAGTTGGTACAAAGGAAAATGAAATATTTACTGGTAGAATGACAGGATATGGTGCTGATTGCGCTGGATGTTCTGGTATTGGTAATTTGTCATGTCCTACTAAAAATGGAAGTCGTCATAGTCTTTTAAAAAATGGTAAAACGTATAATGATTCAAAGTATGGAGAAGTTCGTATTTTAGCAGCAGCTTTAGATAAGTTCCCATGTGGAACTATAGTTAAGGTAATGCATCCTAATTTAGGAGAGTTTAATGCTATTGTATTAGATACTGGTAGTGCTATGAAAAGTGCTTGGTCTAGAGGGGAAGTTCTTATGGATTTAGCGTTTGTTACACAAAAAGATTCTAGTGTTCACCTAAGTACAACAAATAATGCAAAATATGAAATACAAAGATGGGGCTGGTAAGCCTCTTTTTAGTTGTTTTAATTTCAATTTTAATATATAATATATTTATGGATGTGATAAGATGAAAATAAATTTAGCTAGTAAGATTACGTTATCAAGAATATTATTATCAATTGTTTTAATTGTATTAATGCTTATTAATATTGTTAATCCACTGAGTACAATTATATTGGGGAGTATTTTTGCACTTGCAGCTTTAACTGATAAATTAGATGGTTATATTGCAAGGAGTAGAAATGAAGTTACTGATTTTGGAAAAGTAACTGATGCTATTGCTGATAAAATTCTAGTAACTCCAATTTTATTTATAATGGCTGTTTCAGGATTATTATTTGATTCAATGGTTATTAGTTTAATTATTCCATTATTAATATTCTTTAGAGATGAAATTGTTAATAATGTAAAAACTATTGCTAGTTCTAAAGGACCAGTAGTTGCAGCTTCAAATTTAGGAAAAATGAAAACTGCATTTATGATGACAGGTATGGCAATTTTAATGTTTGGTCTTCCTAGTTATTTAGGAGAAATTGGTAATATTATAAATATTATTGGTCAAATATTAGTTGTTTTAGCAACTGTATTATCAGTTGTATCTGGCATTCAATACTGGATGAATAATAAAAAATATATTTTTTAAAGGTAGATAAGTCTATCTTTTTTTAGTATAATGATTTTGGTGAATTAATATGAAATATTCAAAAACAAGTATGAATGAAAGTATAGATAAATATAATTTTGCTTTTAAAAAGAAGTTTGGTCAAAATTTTATTACGGATAAAAATATAATTAATAGTATTGTCAGTAAGTCAGAAATAGATAAGGATACTTTAGTTATTGAGATTGGTCCAGGTGCAGGATCTTTAACTTCAGGACTTTGTGAAGCGGCAGGACATGTTTTATGTTATGAAATAGATAGTACTTTAGAAGAAATGCTTAAAGAAAACTTAAAAGATTTTAATAATTATGAAGTTATATTTGATGATTTTTTGAAGAGAAATGTTAAAGAAGATTTAAAAAAATATCATTTTAATAAAACTTATGTAGTAGCAAATCTCCCTTACTATATAACAACGCCTATTATTATAAAATTAATAAGTGATAATTTAAACATTGATAGAATAGCTGTTATGGTTCAAAAAGAGGTAGGAGATAGATTTAAAGCAGTTCCAGGAACTAAAGATTATAATTCTTTGTCTATATATTTAAATTACTATTATGATGTAAAAAAACTATTAGATGTTAGCCGAAATGTTTTTATACCAAAACCTAATGTTGATAGTATAGTTGTTTGTTTTGATAGAAAAAGCACGAAATTAAAACTAAATAATGAAGAACTATTTTTTAAATTAGTAAGAGACAGTTTTTCATTTAAAAGAAAAACATTACGAAACAATTTAAAGAATTATGATTTAAATAAAGTATCAGAAGTCTTATCTAAATATAATTTAGATTTAACTGTAAGAGCTGAAAACTTAGCTATAGAAATATTTGTTGATATTGCTAATAATTTATAAAAGAATAGAATTGTGAATTTTCACAATTTTTTGTTTCTACTTTTTAATAAGATTATTAATTTTTTAAATTGGGGTATAAAAAATTGATTTCAAAGCTATTTTATTGTATGAAAATGGCAAAATAGCTAGGTGAAAATACCAAATTGGTCATTTGTATTAATATTAAAAGTAATATATAGTGCATGGTGGAGATGTTTGAAATCTCTATCGGTGTCTACCTTTTTAAGCGAAAGTTAGAAAGGTTTGATGTTTATGAATAAGAAAGAT
>CASPVX010000044.1 GCA_949425575.1 uncultured Bacilli bacterium | reverse complement strand
GAGTGAATCGGCATCACTTCATATAAATGATAAAGATAAGGATAAATTTTTCTCAGATGTATGTAATAGTTCTTTAAAAATATTTGGAAGTATTAGTCTTTTATTAATAGCTTTAATTCCTTTTGTTTTTCCAATATTAATTAATTCTAATTTTAGTGAAGCGTATAATTATATTCCAATTTTAATGATTGCAGCTTTATGTAATAACATGGTTATTTGTTATAGCGCAATTTATATTGCTAAAAAATTAACTAAAAAAGTTATGAATACTTCTATTGTATCTGCTATTATTAATATTGTAATAAATTTAGTTTTAATTAAGTTTATAGGCATTTATGCTGCTGCTATTTCAACATTTATAGCTTACGGATCAATGCTTATATATAGACATTTTGATGTTCAGAAATATGCTAAGATAAAATATAAAAAATCATTAATTTTAACTATTATTGTATCATTTATTATAGTTTCAATTATTTATTATATAAATAATTTATATTTGGATATTATTAGTTTAATTTTGTGTATAGTTTTTACTTTTATTTTAAATAAGAAAGAAACGATTGGAGTTATAAATATTTTAAAAAATGGAAAAGTATAAAAAAACTTGAATTTTTCAAATGAAAGTGGTAACATTAATTTTAATATATTTTTTATGGGTAGTGAGGGTATATTAAATATGACAAAAATTAGTTTTGAAGATTTGATAAAAAAAGTTAATGAATATATTATTGATTTTAAAGAATTGGAATTAATTTCTAATGCATTTTCTTATGCCTCAAAACTTCATGAGGGACAAAAGCGTCAGAGTGGGGAAGATTATATCGTTCATCCAGTAACTGCCGCTTTTATTTTTGCTGAAACGAAAGTAAAAACAGAAAAATTATGCGCTGCATTACTTCATGACACTATTGAGGATACAAATATAACAAAAGAAAAAATAGAGATATTGATATCGATGTTATAAAAACTGAGTATGTAAGAAATTGTAATCGGTATATAATTGATAAATTACAGGAAGAAGGATACGATAATTTATCTGGAATTAACATAAATATATCAAAGGAAGAATTTAAAAGGCGATTATTGTCTGCTGGTATAAGTTCTACAAAAGTGAAAAAATTATTAAATTAATAAGGGGAAAATAAAATGAAAATATTTTTAAATGGTGGTGGTTCTGGTAAAAAAATAGAACCCATGATAAAAAAATTCGGTAGTTTGTTAGACTATAGTAAGCCTATTTTATATATTCCATTAGCCATGAGTGAAGAGAAGTATGATGATTGTTTAGAATGGTTCAAAAAGGAAATGAGCGTTATTAATTTAGTGAATATTGAAATGGTTCGAAATGGTCAAGAACTGTTAGATAAAAAATTAAATGAATATTGCGCATTATTTATAGGTGGTGGTAATACTTATAAATTACTCAAAACGCTAAAAACATATGATATGTTTACAAGGATAAAAGATTTTGCTAACAACAGTGGCGTAATTTTTGGTGGTAGTGCTGGAGCAATTATTTTTGGCCAAGACATAGATACAGCTTTATATTCTGATGAAAATAATGTTAATCTAAACGAAACAAATGGTTTGAATTTTCTAAATGGAGCGTCATTGTTATGTCATTTAGGGCATAACAAAGAGGAAACAGAAAAGAATATAAATTATCTGCTAAAATATTCAAAAAATAAAAAAGTATATTATTTACCAGAAGAAAATACTATTTTTATAAATAATAATTGTATTGAAATATTTGGGAATAAAGAATACTATATTTTTGAAAATGGCAAAATGACTATTTGCAATAATAAAAAAAAGAAATCAGATTAATTTCCGATTTCTTTTTTTGTAACAATATTATCCATAGATTTAACAATAGAGTTTTCTTCAATGACTCCTCTTACCATTGTTAATGGGTAAACATTTGAATTAGGAAAAATAATTGTTCCAGGACATAAAACAGCATTACATCCGATTTCACTATTATCCCCAAGTAATGCTCCTAGCTTTCTTAAATTGGTTTCTATATTTTCTTTTCCTTTTATGACAATATTTGTTTTATCACTTTTTAGATTGCTTGTAATAGCGCCTGCTCCCATATGAGCTTTATAACCTAAAATAGAATCTCCAACATAATTAAAATGAGGAATTTGAGCATTATCAAATAGAATACTGTTTTTAATTTCAGAAGAATTTCCGATGACGCAGTTATCTCCAATAATAACATTTTCTCTTATAAAAGCGCCTGGCCTAATTTCAGTGTTTTCGCCAATAATACATGGCCCAAGAATAGTTGCAGTGTCATATATAGTTGCACTTTTATGAATCCAAATATTTTCATCTACTTCTTCATAATCATCATTTAATGATTTTCCAATACCAATAATTTCTTTTTTTATAATTGGAAGTATTTCCCAAGGGTTTTCTGTTTGCTCAAATAAGTTTTTACAAATTGTATGATTTAAGTCGAATAAGCTTTTAAAATTCATAATTTTTTCCTTTCAAATTATTCCTCAATCATTTTATCTAGAGAAATTATTTCTTTATAAAGTGAAGTTAAAATAGTATTTAAATCATTAGGTGTCATTTCTACAGACATTGTTTCAGAACCAAAGGCTAAGATTAATTTTTCTTCTTTATCTAATTTTGGGTCCACAACTACTTTTTTTATTAAACCATCCTTAAGTCCAAAAGGTGTCATACAACCTGGCATCATTCCAGTAAGTTCTATCATTTCATCACCTGAAACCATATTTACTTTTTCACCTAATAGTTTTTTAAGCAATTTAGAATCCATTCTTTCAGTAGCTAAAGTTATAAATAAATAAAAATCTCCTGATTTCCCTTTTAAAAATAAGCTTTTAGTTTCAGTACCAGTAAGACCTAATTCTTCATCAACTTTTGCAGCTGTTTCATAGTTTAAAATTGGTTCATGAGTAACAACTCTAGGAGTTAAGTTTAAGCCCTCAATTATTTCATAACATTTTTTATTTATTTCATTCATAAAACTCTTCCTTTCTATTTTTATTATATCACATATAAAATTATAATTAAAAAATTTCCGATAGAGAGAAAAATATTGACTTAAAGCCTATTTTAGGTGTTATTATATAAATAGGAAAGGATGGTAGTATGGAAAAAGCAAAGGTATATTTTACAAAGGAAATTACTCCTGAAAGTATTGTTAAAATGTATGAAGCTGTTGGGAAAGAACTTCCAGGCAAAGTGGCAGTAAAGGTTCATTCTGGAGAAGATGGGAACCAAAACTACTTACACCCAGAGTTTATGAGAAAGGTAATTGAAAGAGTAAACGGTACAGTTGTAGAATGTAATACAGCTTATGAAGGCGCTAGGAATAATACTAGTAAACATGAAAAACTAATGGAAAAACATGGGTGGACAAAATATTTTGATGTTGATATTATGGATGCTGATGGTGATATAGAACTTAAAATTCCTAATGGTAAAGTGATTAAAGAAAATTTTGTTGGAAAAAATATGGAAAACTATGATTCAATGTTAGTATTATCTCATTTTAAAGGGCATCCAATGGGGGGTTATGGTGGAGCATTAAAACAATTATCTATCGGATGTGCATCTACTGAAGGTAAAGTATGGATTCATTCTGCAGGCACTAATAAAGATCAAACTACATTATGGGATAATTTACCAGAACAAGATAAATTTTTAGAATCTATGGCTGAAGCTGCAGAATCAGTTGTAAATTTCTTTAATGGTAATATTATCTATATTAATGTTATGTGTAATATGTCAGTTGATTGTGATTGCTGTGCTAAAGCTGAGGATCCTTGTATGGAAGATATTGGAGTTTTAGCTTCATTAGATCCTATTGCAATTGATATGGCTTGTATTGATTTAGTTAAAAACAGTGAGGATTCTGGTAAAGATCATTTATTAGAAAGAATTAACTCTAGAAACGGAATACATACAATTGATACTGCTGCATTGTTAGGTTATGGCACAAAAGAATATGAGTTGATTGAGCTTTAATTAAAAAAACACTAAATTTGTTAGTGTTTTTATTTATAGTTTTATAAAAAAGTGTTATGCTATTATCAGAATATACTTTGGAGGATAAATATGGGTGCATGGTATCAAAGTAAAGATGAGGTTATTTCTTTACTTAAATCAAATGAAAAAGGACTTACAAATAAAGAGGCTGATAATAGGATATTAAAATATGGTTTAAATAAACTTCCATCTAAAAGAAAAGCTAGTTTTATTAAAATATTTTTTAAACAGCTTTTAGATCCCATTATAATATTACTTTTAATAACAGTATTTTTTTGTATATTCATAAATGAATATATTGACGCAATAGCGATTACTTTTATTATAATGGTTGATTTGATTATGGGGGCTTTTCAGGAATGGAAAGCTAATAAAACTGCAAATAGTTTGGAAAGGTTAATAAATGTTAATACTAGAGTTATAAGAGAAGATACTGAAGAAGAAATAGATTCTGCTTATTTGGTTCCTGGAGATATAGTTTTAATTGAATCTGGTAATAAAATAAGCGCAGATATGCGTATTTTAGAAAGTCATAACTTACAGGTTGATGAAGCGTCTTTAACTGGAGAAAGTTTAAATGAGGCTAAGTTTGATAGCGTTTTAGATGAAAACACGCCTTTAGCAGATAGAGAAAATATGGTTTATGCAGGAACCGTTGTTGTAACTGGTAGGGCAAAATGTATCGTTATAAATACAGGTCAGCACACTGAAATAGGGAAAATAGCTCACGAAGTTAATAGTGTTAAAGAGGCAAAATCTCCACTTACTATAAGAATGGAAAAATTTTCAAAACAAATTAGTATTTTAGTGGTTGTAATTGCTTTAATAATTGCATTAGCGTTAGTTTATAAAGGTGTTCCTGGAAGTGAAATATTTTTATCGGTAATTGCTTTATCAGTATCTGCTATGCCAGAGGGACTTCCTTTATCTTTAACAATGGCACTTACTATTGGTTCTAATAAAATGATGAAAAAGAATGTCATTGTGAAAAAATTAAATTCAGTAGAGAGTTTAGGTAGTTGTACAGTTATCGCATCTGATAAAACAGGAACTTTGACTGTGGATGAACAGACTGCTAAAAAAGTAGTGCTTCCTAATAATTCAGTTTATGATATTACAGGAACTGGTTACAATGATAAAGGCGAAATAATAGGTAATGATAAATATAAAAAAGAAGTTTTAGAAATAGCTTCATTGGGGTATTTAAATAATGAAGCTGGATTAGAAGAAAGTGATAATAGTTTTATTTATTATGGAGATTCAATCGATATTGCATTTTTAGCTTTCTATAAAAAGTCAAAAGCAGATATATCTAATATTGAAATTATAGAAAAAATCCCTTATGAATCTGAAAATAAGTATTCAGCAATTTTTTATAAAAAAGATGGGGAACTAAGATGTACTGTTAAAGGATCAATTGAGAAAGTAATGTCCTTTTGTAATAGAATGAATAACAATAAAAAAATAGATACAAAATTGTTATTGGACCAAAATCAGAGTTTGGCTAAAAATGGTTATAGAGTAATTGCTGTGGCAGATGGGAAAGTAAATTCTACTGGTTTCAAAGAATCTGACATTAAAGAATTAGTTTTTAAAGGAATGGTTGGTTTTATTGATCCTGTAAGAGATGGTGTAAAAGAATCTTTAAAAGAATGCAAAACAGCAGGTATCAAAGTGGTTATGATAACTGGAGATCATCCATTAACTGCTTTTGCAATTGCTAAAGATTTAAAATTAGCTTCTAATTTTTCTGAAGTGACAACTGGAGAGGAAGTAGAAAAAGCTTATTTATTAGGCGAAGAAGAATTTGATAGTTTTGTTATGAACAAAACAGTTTTTACTAGAGTAACACCAATTGATAAACTTAGAATTGTAGATTCATATAAAAGGCAAGGAGAGTTTATTGCGGTTACAGGTGATGGTGTAAATGATGCACCAGCCTTAAAAAGTGCAAATATTGGTATTGCTATGGGAAGTGGAACTGATGTTGCTAAAGAGACTGCTTCTATGATTATTTTGGATAATAGTTTTAAATCAATTGTAGCAGGAATAAAAGAGGGAAGAACAGCTTATAGTAATATTCGTAAGGTTTGTTATATGCTTTTATCTTGTGCAGTAGCTGAAATACTATTTTTCTTACTTTCAATAGTTGCTAATTTACCTATGCCGCTTGTTGCCATACAGCTTCTTTGGCTTAATATTGTAACTGATGGTCTTCAAGATTTTGCTTTATCGTTTGAAAAAAGTGAAAAAGGAATTATGAAAGAGAAACCTAGAAGTCCGAAAGATACTATTTTTAATAGTGAAATGTTATCAGAGGTTATTTTATCAGGAATAGTAATAGGTCTTATTGTATTTGGTGTATGGGTTTATTTGATTAATTATATTCATATGGATGAAATGCTTGCTCGTGGTTATATAATGGTACTTATGGTGTTTATTCAAAATATTCATGTATTTAATTGTCGTAGTGAAAGAGAAAGTGCATTTAAGGTTTCGCTTAAGAATAATCCATTAGTATTATTCAGTATATTATCAGCAATTACTCTCCAAATAATAGTGATGGAGGTGCCTTTATTTAGTGAATTCCTACAAGTAAAACCAATACCACTTATTGAAATAATGGAAATGCTTATATATGCATTTATTGTACTTATTGTAATGGAAATATATAAAATTTTTAAAAGAAGAATTTAGAAAACAATTTGTTTTCTTTTTTTGTACCTTGATTATCTATTCTGGTGTAGTATATAATATAAGAAGAATTGTAAATAATAAAAGTAAAGTAAAAATTATCCAATCCCACTTGCAAATATGCTGGGGGGGGGGTATAATAGAAGAAGAAAAATAATACGGTGATAAAATGAGAAAACATAGATTAGATAGAAGACAAAGAAAAAAAAGAAGAAAGATAATTATATTTTCAGTAGCAGGAATAGTATGTTTTTTAAGTGTAGGGTATGCAGCATTTTCCTCTAATTTTTTAGTTAGTGGAAAGGGAACAATAATTGAAAAGCCAATTACAATTGATGAATTAAAATTAACAAAAGTAACATCAGGAGATGGTCTTTATGAAGATGCCTATGAAGAAGGAAAATATTTTTATAAGGG
>CASPVX010000043.1 GCA_949425575.1 uncultured Bacilli bacterium | reverse complement strand
GATTATATAAGTCGGGAAACATATTTCCTCTTATAAAACCTGCATAAAAATCATATAAGTTATTTGGATTTAAAGATTGATTATAATCAGCCACATTAAAATTCATATTATTTCCAGCTTGCATAGCGAGTTTTTGTTTTAATGTTTGATTATTCATCATATTATTGTTATTGGTGTTGTTTGGCATTGCCATATTTTTTTGCGAAGTTGTGTTTTTGAAATATGAATCATTTGGAATGTAATTCATATTCATATAGTTATTCATCTAAGTACCCCCTCGGTTTATATTATGGTAAATAACGTATGTTGTTTGGGTTAATAACTAAAAATAATATAAAAAAAGTAGTTAGGACTTGAAAAAAAAGACAATAACTGATACAATTAATGTTGTCTGATGACATGGCGCCATTGGTGAAGGGGTTAACACGGCGGATTGTGGTTCCGTTATGCATCGGTTCGAATCCGATATGGCGCCCCATTTAAAATAATAAAACGAACTATGGAATATAGTTCGTTTTTTATGTTTTATCTACATTTTTTAACAATTCTGATAATGTTATTCCTAGTGTTTGGGCTATTTTATTCATAGTTTTTAAGGATGGAGAAAATTCTCCTCTTTCAATTCTTCCATAATAGGCTTCGCTTATATCACAGTCAAATGCAAAATCATATTGATTATATCCGTTTTCAATTCTTAACAAACGTAATTTTTTGCCAAAACGGATATTTATTTCATATTTTTCCAAGAACATCACCACTTAATTATATTATACGCCATATATAGCGTTTTGTAAAAAAAGAAAACATGATAATATTTAATTGTTAGAGTTATAGGAGGGAATAGTATGAATAATGAAATAATTTTTAAGGTAAAATCTTTTAGGAAAATACCTAATCCTTATTACTTAAGCGATGAAGAAGCAGCAAAAACTGCTGAAATGTATTACATTGTTTGTGATATAAAGGATATTCCTAAAAATATACCTATGGATACCAATCCAAGAGAACAAAAATTGACGACTGCAGTAGCAAAAAAAATTAAAAACAGTTTAATCAATCCAGGAGCTAATAATTTTTATTTGTTGAATAGAGGGTTATTATTATCCGCTGAAAAAGTTTTATATAATAGTAAAAATAATACTGTTAATGTTGTTTTTTCAGATACAAATGTTCATGGAGATATTGATGGGGGTCATACCTATAAGATCATTCAGGAAAATCAAGATGAGCTTGATTATGGACAGCAGTATGTGAAAATTGAAATACTTACAGGTGTAGAAGATATGTTTCAAGAATTAGCAAGTGCTAGAAATACATCTACTCAAGTGCAAGATAAGTCTATTGCAGAATTATATAATCGATTTGAAATTATTAAGCAAGCAATAAAAAACGAATCATTTTCCAAAAATGTATTTTTTGAAGAAAATGCAGAGGGAACAATAGATGTAAGTGATATTTTAGCACTTTTAAATTTATTTAATATTGATAGATATCCTGAATTAAATGATTATGCAATCATTTCATATAATGGTAAAAAACAATGTATAGATTATTATATTAAACAGCATATTGAAAAAGGGGAAACATTGGAAAATCCTTATGTGAAAATGAAAAATATTATGGTTGATATTTTCAAACTATATGATAAATTAGAGTTAAATTCAAGAGACTATTATAGTGGTGGAATTTCAGGTAAAAAGTATGCCTTAGTAAAAGGAGTAACAAAGAAAAAAGATGGGAAACCTGCATTTAAGACTAAATTTTATCATAATAATACTGATTATTTAACACCTAATGGATTTTTGCTACCAATTATGGGAGCATTTAGAGCATTAGTAGAAATAGATGATAATGGTTATTATAAGTGGAAAAAGAATCCATTTGAGGTTATGGACAAATTAGGCGCAGATTTAATGGAATCAACAGTAGATATGAGTAGAACATTGGGAAATAATCCAAGTATGGCAGGAAAGAATAAACAATTATGGAAAAATTTGTATATGTGTGTTGCTATGGAAACAATGCATAAAAACTAAGGCAGGTGTAGAATTTAAGTGAAATATTGTCTATCTATAAACCTTAACAGTTAAATAGTTTAAAAAAAACATATATCTATGACATTAGAAGAAAAGAATAATAAATAAGAAAAAGGGCTAATTATTAGCCCTTTTTTGTAGTATTGTTGGTTATTTTATTATAATAGATTTATGTGAGAACTCTAAATAAAAGTTAGTGAGGTATTACAATGGTAAAAACTGAAGAAAAAATAGTATTATAAATTAATGAATCAATTTTATCTAATAATTTAAGAGAAAAAGTAAAATATGCATCTGATAGTTTGATAGAAAAAATTCATTGGTGTAGGCATTACAATATAGAGGTTTTATTTAATTATAATTATTTAAATAAAAAAGATTTAGAAAGATATGGGATAGTATTTGATGAGTTGTCAGAAGAACTTGATAAAAAAATATGCAATATTTTAAATCAGCAATTGAAAATAATCATAGATGAATTAGAATATAAATATATTAAAGTTGATAATTCTTCTGTATAGGGAAAAATTTTGATTCTAATTTAATAAAAATAATATTAACTAAAATAGATACTAGTGAAAATGAAAATTGTATAAAGAGTAAGATCTATTTGAAATCATTTGTTCCAGATATAAATATAATAAATCAAATAAATGATAGACCTATATATGCAGAAATGAATGGTTATATTGATGAAAGAAATAGAAATAAAAAATTTTTTAATAGTTTACTTTTGAAAAAATATGATGGCATAAAATTAAACATTAAAGAACTTTCATTAGCTGATTGGAAACAATTAATAATTAAAGAATGTATAACAAATAAACTTTTTGCTGAACTTTTTGATATGTCAATAAAAGAAATTCAAAAAGAAAGAAAAAAAATATACCAAATTGTAAGAAATATGCTGCTGAATATATATTTTATAAACACTTAATGTATGCTACTGATCAGAAGTTTTATTATAGTAATATTTGCCTATTGATATTGGAAGATTTAAAAGAAGATGGCGTGAAATATATATGAGTATAATTCAGAAAATTATAATGAATTATTTAAAGTAGATGAAGAAATTGAAAGAAAGAAAAAAATTGAAGATAATAATTTGGCAACAACATTATATGAAAAACCACTAACTGCAATTATATTAAAAAACTTTACGAGGTAATTAAGAGTAATAATTTGGATAGAAAAATTTTAATGAATGCCTATTTTTTAATAACTTATAAAAAAGTATTGATTCAGTTATTGTGTAAAAGAATATTGATAGATATTATGGTAATAAAAAAATAGATTTATTATATTTGTAAAATTATTCTGATGATAATATTCCTTGATTAATTGATCTATATGAAAATACAAATGATAAAAAGATAAAAAAGAATTTAAAATTTTAGATAGGCGTTGTTATCTATTAAAATAAAATGTAAGCAATGTGATGATACTATAGAAAGAAAAGTTATCAATAAAGAAAAATGATGTTCTTGTAAAAGTGCAAGTCTTTTCAATAGTTATAGTTTATATGGGAATAAAAATAGATTAAAAAAATTATCTTGAAATAAAAGAACAAAGCTGTGATAATGGTAGATTTTATTATAAATATATAATTATCAAAAAATATATGAATTTTAATTTGTATTACTTTCATGGATATTTAGATTTCTGTATTTGGGTTTTGATACATAATAAACTATTTAAAATAAATATAAAATATGGTATAATATAATTAGTTAAAAAGGGAAGTGCTAGTATAAACTTATTTTATAAGTTTTTATTGGCACTTTTTTAAATGGTTGGGGTAGTATATGAAAAAAGATCAGTATTCAAAGTTAAAATTATTATATGGGTTACTAAATATCAAATTTGAAAATGATGAGACAGTCACAAAAAACGAGATTATTGAACGAACAGGTTGGAAATCATCAACATTTAATACATATTATAACAAAAAAATGAAAGATAAAATTTTATTTAAATCAAAAGATTCCTATATTATTAAAAATATCAATAAATATGATGAATCTTCATTTTTAAGATTTATGTCACAAAACCAATCTAAAAATGAAAAACCATTTAAAAAAGACCTAAAACCATTAACGGAACAATATTTAGAAAAGGCTATTGAATCGGCATATCTCGCAGTTGATATTTATAACAGACCACAAACTAAATTTAGAACTGATGGTTACATTGTGATGATGATAATTGCATGGACATCATTACTCCATTCAATTTTTGAAGAAAATGATATTGATTATTATTATAAGAGATCAGATGGTAGTTATATAATTATTGATGGAGATAAGAAGACGTGGGAACTTTCTGAATGTGTAAAGAATACGGATATGATTGAAGAACCCATTAAAGATAATTTAAAATTTATGATAGGTTTAAGAAATAAAATTGAACATCGTTTTATTCCGTCTTTAGATTTAGAGGTATGTGGAGAGTGTCAAGCCATGTTATTAAATTTTGAAGAACTGTTGACTAAGATGTATGGAAGTGGATACTCTATTGAAGCTAATATAGCTATTCCATTACAATTGGCCAATTTTAATGGAGAATCAAAAAAAATGGCGATGCGAAAGTTTTATAATGATAATTTTGATGATATAAAGAAATATATTTGTGATTTTAGAAATGCATTATCAGATGACATTTATAATGATATGAGATATAGTTTTAAAGTATTTTTAGTCCCCAAACTAAAAAATAATAAAAATAAAGATGATATATCTATGGAGTTTTTAAACTTTAAAGATATTGATTTAAAAGACTATGATGAATTGCTAAAAGCAATTACTTTGATTAAAGAAAAAACGGTTGAGATACCGGTTATAAATAAAGATAAATATAAACCATCACAGGTTTGTAATATTGTTTCAAGAAATATAAATAAAGAGTTCAAAATTCACCATCATACTAATGCTTGGAAATATTATGGTGTTAGAAAAAACGGACACCAATCGGATGGTTGTAAAACACAATATTGTCAATTTGATGCTTTACATAAAGATTATAGTTATACACTTGAATGGATAAAATTTTTAACAGATGAATTATCAGATATTTTGGTTTACGAATCCATAATCAATTATAAAGAAAAATGATTTAATTGGATTAAATGTTTGAATATTTATGATATAATTATTATTAGATTGTAGGTGGTAAAAATGAAGAAAAAACAAAATTTAATTTTGCAACCTGTTTTGAAATGGGCAGGTGGAAAAAGACAATTAATTCCTAAATTAAAAGAATTTTTTCCCCAAAAATTTACTACTTATTATGAACCTTTTATTGGTGGAGGAGCAGTATTATTTCATTTGCAACCGAAAAAAGCTGTTGTAAATGATTTTAATGAAGAATTAATAAATTGTTATAAATGTATAAAGGATAATTTGGATGAATTGATAGCAAAATTAAAATATTATGAAACAAAAAATGATGCAGATAGTTATTACAAGATAAGAGCTATTGATAGAACTGGTGAATATACAAAATGGAGCCCCGTTGAACGAGCAGCTAGGTTAATTTATCTTAATAGAACATGTTATAATGGCTTGTTCAGAATGAATAGTGCAGGACAATTTAATTCACCATTTGGTTCATATAAAAATCCTTGTATATGTAATGAACCAGTTTTAAGAGCAATAAATAAATATTTCAATGAAAATGAAATTGAATTTAGAACAGGTGATTTTTATGATGCATGTATTGATGCTCCTAAAAACTCATTTATTTATTTAGATCCACCTTATGATCAATATGATGAGCAAGTTAACTTTGTTGGATATACGAAAAAAGGATTTTCTAGAGATGACCAACAACGTTTAAAAAATATGTGTGATGAACTAATTGAACGCGGATGCTACATTATGGTAAGCAATTCTAAAACACCATTTATTGTTAATTTATATAGTGATAACACAAAATATGTAACCTATACTATTAATATAATAAATGCTAGACGTAACATCAATAGCAACGCCCAAAAACGTGGTGAAGTAGAGGAGGTTTTGATTATTGGACAATTGGATGACAAAAAATAATAAAGCATGGAATGATTTGTTTGAAAAATTTAATATAATTGGTACAATAGAAACAAATGGCTTTTTTGAAATTACCGCTGATCAAATTAAAGAATCAGGTAGAGAGCCAAGGTTGATGACTAAATTTGACAGTAGTGAAAATTTACCATCAATTTTTGCCGAAAACGGGTTGGCAATATTACCTATTAAACGTGGTTCGTATATTATTGGTAAATTCCAAAATTATCAAAGCGTTGAATTAAATAATGATTTAGATGTTGAAACAAAATATTTACCTGACTACATTTCAACTATTGATTATAGTAATATTACAAGTGAGTTAGTTTCTTTAAATTCTGCGTATATTTCTGGAATGATTGAAGATATTGTTGGAGAAAAGGTTATTCCTACCATACAGGGGAGAATGGGGACTGGTGAATTTAGTTATCAAATATCTTTAAAAGATAATAATAAGTTTGATATAAATGTTCAAAGCTCTCAAATGGAAATTGATGGCAGTTACGAAGGCATAAGTAAATTTGTAATATTTGAAGCTAAAAATCATTATATGAAGGATTTTATAATAAGACAGCTATATTATCCATATAAAGCTTGGAAAAAAATTACAAGCAAGGATATAATACCTATTATGCTAATTAAACATGATAATATTTTTAATTTTTTTATTTATGATTTTTTAGATGAAAACAACTATAATAGTATTAAATTGAAAAAAATAAAAAGATATATTTTAGATGAAATATATAATCCGATCGAAGTTAGTGATATACAGAATATTATGAATCAAGTTGAATTTGTTAAAGAGGACCGTAATATTCCTTTTCCACAAGCAAATTCTTTTTATAGAGTTCTAGACCTAATAAATGAATTAAATAATCAAGAATTATCGGCAAGTGATATCGCAAATATTTATGAATTTGATGTTAGACAGGCTAATTATTATTTGTCTGCTGTTCAATATTTGGGTCTAGTAATAAAAGATAAAAATTATAAATTATCTGAGCTGGGCAAACAAATAATGAAAATGAATCATAAAAATAAGAATCTGGCGATTATAGGTATTATTTTATCACATAAACCATTTTATTGTGCACTTGAACAATATTTAACAGCTTTTGAATTTGATTATTCAGAAATTGCCAATGTTATTTACAATAGTAGAGATGAAATTAATTCAACTGGTACTGCTGAGAGAAGAACAAGTACAGTGGTTGCTTGGGTTAAATGGATTATAGAACTTACAACTGTTTTTGATTAAAATAAATTTTAATAGTAAGATGCATAGGTTATAAAATATTGAATTGGGCATGAACAATTCTAGAATAGCAAATTTTATTGATATGTATGATAAAGAGACACAGGATAGCGAACAATTAAGCAAAAATATATTCATGCGGAAGTTTCTGAAAAGTTAAGATTATTTTATGTGGCTTATCTAGGGTACGTGAAAAGATGGTTATGATTTGTGAGCTTAAACCTAATATTCTTAGTTTTAAAGATAATGAAATTATTAATAATAAAG
>CASPVX010000042.1 GCA_949425575.1 uncultured Bacilli bacterium | reverse complement strand
AGCGGTTATCACGTCTGCCTGTCACGCAGAAGATCGCGAGTTCGATTCTCGTCGGGACCGCCATTTTTTTTGGCTTCGTAGCTCAGTCGGTAGAGCAGTGGACTGAAAATCCTTGTACCATACAAGGCAATCTTTAGTCAAATCTATTGATATATATGGGCTTTTAAATATATTTCTTTATTGGAAGGTCAAATTACGGACAATTCTAGGACAGTTGTATCTGGACAGAATTAACTATATTTATCCGTAATTTGATTTATTTGGCTTCATAGCTCAGTCGGTAGAGCAGAGGACTGAAAATCCTCGTGTCGGCAGTTCGATTCTGTCTGAAGCCACCATTTTTAAAGAGTTGCGAGCATTCTATGCTCGTTTTTTTAATAAAAAATGTGTCCCTGAATTGTCCGAGAGGTGATATATATGATAAATAGCATATTAAAAATTTCTAATAGATTAACCCTATATTATCTTGTGGCCTTTTATGTGCTGGCTTATTCTGAAACCATAAGTGAAGCTGGGAAAAAGATGCACATTTCACAACCAGCTATTACTAAAATGATTAATAAATTGGAAGATGAAATTGGTGTTAAGTTATTTATTAGATCTCATAAAGGTACAAAACTGACTAAAAATGGTGAAATATTTTTAGAATATGTTGAGAAATCATTTGCATCGTTAGTAGCAGGTGTTAATTTAATTGATTCAAAGAATAAATTAAATTCTAATAAAATTATTATTGGGACCTCTCCATTTTTATCTTCATATCTTTTAAAGTTAATGAATAAATTTAGGATTAAACACCCATCTATTTCTATTGAAATTATTATTGATTCGGCAATGAATCTTAAACAATTGTTGATGAACGGTCAAATAGATTTTATTGTGGATAATAAATTTTATAAAGGTTTTCCTAATTTGATTGAAAAGAATTTGTTTTCTTTAGAAGCTTGTTTTATTACAGATGGTAAATTAAGTGTTGAAAGAGTAAAAGATATTGAAAATGTGAATTTATTGTTACCATCTGCGTGTAATCATGTTTATAATAAAATAAAAAAGGCTTTTGCTGATAAAAAGTTGAAATTAAATTATGTTTGCCAATTTGAAACAAATGAAAATATTGCAAGTTCTGTAAAAGAAAATCTTGGAATTGGATTTGTTATCAAAAATACCATATCAAATGATTTAAAAAAGGGAAATATTCAAATATTAGATATTCCAGTAATATCTCCTACTGTAGATGTTAATATTGCGTACCTGAAATACTCATTATCTAAAAATGATAAATTGTTTATTGAATTTTGTAAATCAGATTATAATATAATAAAAAAAATATCAGTTTAATGATATTTTTTTAAATTTTATATTCTTGAATACTTTTTATTGTTATTTCAGGAATGCAAATATATTGTGGAAGATTTATTATATTATTAATTATTTCAGCAATATCATTTTTATTTAAATATTGCAATTCCCTTTTAAATTTTTCTCCGTTAATTTTCATTGTTTCTTCAAGTGATCCTAATAATATATTTATTACTTTGATATTGTTTTTAGCGACTTCTTCCTGAATGCATTGAGAAAAGCCTGTAATTCCCCATTTACTTGTAGCATAAATTGTCCTTCCAGCTTTTGCATCCTGGCCTAATTGAGAATTGATATTGATTATTTGCCCATATTGTTTCTTTATCATATAAGGCAATATAGATTTAGTGCAAGTGATAGTACCTAATAAATTTACATCTAAAACATTTTTTATATCATTATAGTCATTATAAGTTAAATCATCTTTTATATATAATCCAGCATTATTGATTAAAATATCAATACTTTCATACCTTTCAATAATTTTTGATATTGTATTATCTACTGCTTTGGCATCTCTGATATCACATACATAGCCATCGCAATTAGCTTGTTTAATTGTTTTTTCAATAGTGTCTTTGTTTTTAGCAATAATTATTACATTGTTAGAAATAGATAATTTTTCACATATAGCTTTTCCTAACCCTTCATTTCCACCTGTTATTATAATATTTTTTTTCATGAATTTCTCACCTAGTGCATATTATACACGAAATCTTTAAGAATTCAATTTAAATTGAGTTATAATTGCCATTTTTTACCATTTATGCTATAATAACGGAAAATTTTGTGGGTAGCTATGTTATAAGGGGATATTTTATGTTAAAAATTGTTATTTTAGAGGGATTGCCTAATGTTGGAAAAACTACAATAATTAATAAAATAAGATCATTGAATTTGGATAATGTTTATACTGTAGATGAAATTATTAAACCAGAAATAATAAATAAATTTTCTAACGATGAAAGTGAATATATGAAAAATGATGAGATGAAATTAAATAAGTATAAGGAAGGGTTGGTTATAATTGATAGGGGACCTATAAGTACTCTTTCATATAATCAAGCTAATTCAATTATTAATAGATATTTCAATGCCAAACCAGTTATTGACTGGTTTGAAGATTTATATCAAAATATGGATAAGGAAATCAAAATTATATATTTAAAAAGAATTGAAGATGAATTTTATATTCCATATGAGAATGATAAAGATGCTTTTGGAAGTATAGAAAATCAAAAATTATTAGAAAGTATAAGTATCTATAATTGCAAAAAGTATTTTAAAAATACTGAAGTAAGATTATATGATAAACATGATATGGAGGGTTTAATTGATGAAGTTATTAATTAATATATGTGCCCATGATGGGATTGTTAGTCATTATGCTGGTGTAGGAACTATTGTAAAAAGGTATATAACAGTATTAACATCATTATTAGAAAGACAACAGGCCAATTATCATATTAATATGTTTACGCCTGAATATAATACTGATAGTTTTGGCTACTCAGAAGAAACAGAAAAAATGCATAGGGAAATGAAAAATGTTTCTATAATTGAATTACCAAATGGGACAAATGGTGAACTTGCTTATGGAACACCAACAAATTGGAAAATATTATCACAGAATGTTGCTAATGAAATTAATCAAATTAATATGAATGAATATGATAAGGTATTAACTATTGCTAATGATACACCGTATGCTGGATTGTTAAGTATGTTAAATGAATATCCTAACCATTATAAAGTTTGGATACCTCACTCAACAGGGAAAATACATAAGGTTGATTCTTCTATAGAAAATAGTGATCTTATATTACAAGAAAGAATACAATGGGAAGAAGATTCTATAGATTTTATTAATAAGAATGATAATTGTTATTTGGGTTCAACAGGTAATTATATTGGTGAACACTTGATAAATGAATATAAATTACAGAAAAATAAGATAGTTAAGATAACAAATGGTGAGATTTTAACTCTACCTACAGAATATGAAGTAACACCACAATATGAAGAATTATTTAGGAAAATAGAAAATTTTGATTCTATAATTCTTTCCTTTGGTAGGGCAGAAACATATAAAAATTTAGAATCAACGATGCTATTAGGCAATTTAATGGGGATTAAGCCTGTTGTTATAGCACAACCTTATTTTGAGGGACAACCAATTATCAAAGATTATGAAAAATTGGCAGATGAAACAGGAACACAATTATATGTTGATGTACCATTTAATTTTCCACAATATATAATTAATAATTTTACCAAAAATATGATTATGTTGGTGCCATCTAAAAAAGAGATTATGGGATTAACATTTAATGAAATTAGAAAAATGAATAAAGATAATGTATTAATTGTAGCAAATGATATTGATGGCATAAAAGAACAGGTGGAAGATGGAATAGATGGGTTATTAGTAGATTTAGATAACTTAGTATCTTCTAAGATAAAAATAGAAAAATATTTTAATAGTGAATCGATAAAAACGTTAAATAGAAATGCACAACAAAGATTGGCTAAAGATTATGATATTGAAAAAAATTTTAATGAGTTTTTTCAAGAAATATTATGGGGGTAAAAGTAAATGAATAAATTATTGCCAGAAATTGAGGAACTGTTCCCAATATCTGATACACGAAAAACATTTTCGGAAACACCATTAACTAAGGATTTTGAATTATTATGTTTTAGGGACAAATTGCAAGTATTAAATGATGTTGTAAGACAGACAATGATGTATGATAATATACCTAATCCTGAAAATGATGTTGAGAGTTTAATTGGCGATTCTTATACAGCTTCTCTAGCGAGTATTGAATACATGAAAAAGAATGGTATTGGGTGTAACCACAGAAGTGTAATTGCAAGAAAAAGAAATTTTGATCCTGATGATATACCAACGACACATATATTAACTTTGGTTGATGATAATAATGGGGAAACATATCAATTTGATTGTTCTCCTTATGTGGGATTTAAATGTGGTAAAGTAGAAAGTATAGTGAATGGACAATTTTATGAGGAATATGTTGAGGTATGTGGAGATTTACAAGATATTCTAAACAATATGAGAGTATTTACATATAAGATTCAAAATGAACAGTTAAATGAAAAGGAATTAAATGATTTTTTACAACTGTTGTGTGATGCACAAAAATATGAAATACTTAATGGGTTTGTTGCATTTTGCTATGAGTTGTTATATCAAAGTGATTATTCCAGCATAGTAGGTAAAGATAAAATATTTGTAACCATAAATAGATATAATCCATATTCATTACAATTTGGTGTAAATGAAAAAATAAATGAGAAAAATAATAGGTCATTAGAACAAATTAAATTGTGGAGAGAAGAGTTGAATGACTTAATTCCAGATGATTTAGATTATAAAAGACAGCTGGAATTGGCACAAGCTATAGTTCAGGAGTTAATAGCAATAGATTCTTCATTTGAAAAGGTGTTAGACCTGAATGGTAAAAAAATTCCATTTTCTCATATTAGCCCTAGATTGTTTTATGAGCAAGGATTGAATGTAGTATTGTTAAAGCCATCTTCATTTAAATTAGGCGTTAGTGCTACTATTAGAGAAAGCTTTTTGCATAAGGGGAATGGAGCTATTGGTGAATATCATCCCAATGTTGGTGCCCCAACGGGATTAACAGGTATAAAACCAATGAGAATGTTTCACCCCCATGGATATAAATATGAAAGATCAATGGATGGTCCAGGAGATTTATTTTTAGTTCATGAATATGCCTCAGATATATTGAAAATAAAAAGAAAATTACGAAATGAATTAGGTAAGTATGTTGCAAATCAGGAAGTAATGTGGTATGATGGTAATACAATAATTTGGGATCCGATTATTACAAATTTAGTACATACAACAGATGATGCCTCAGAAGCGAGTATGCACTATTTATCGGCTTACCCAGAACACCAGTTGATGACTAGATTTATGTATCCAAATCCAAAATTAGTAAAGGAGAAGAGAAGATGAAAGAATACGAATATAGTTTTGAAGTAGAGAGTATAGATCCTTATATAGATTATTGTATAAAAGAAGGATATGAAAAAACTGATGATACTTCACAAACAAGAACATTATACCGTAATGTTAATAAAACAATGGCTAGAATAACTACGAAAGAAAAAAATGGCAATAAAAAAACACTTTTAGATTTTAAAGATGATAATCAAGCTGATGAAATTTTAAAGGTATGTAGGGAATCACTTCCTTTAGAAGTAACTGATGAAAATAAAGAAGCAGTAGATTCTATTTTAGATTTCCTTGAATATAAAAAAGATAAAGTATTAATCAGAAACAGAGTTGTTTATAAAAAAGGGAATGTAACCTTTGAAATAGATAAATATGATTCACCAGATGTAATGTTTGTTGTAGCTATTGAAGGTGAACAAGAAGCAGTAGACAAAGTTTATAATTTTATAAAAGAAAATATCAATAATGAAATTGCAAAATAATAGATTTAACTCTATTATTTTGTTTTTTTTTATGTTAAAATAATCAAAAAGTTTGGAGGACTGTAATATGAATTATCTTATAACTGGTGGTGCTGGTTTTATAGGAAGTAATTATCTTTGTTATGTAGTTAATAAGTATAGTAGTGATAATTTTATTTGTTTAGATAATTTAACATATGCTGGTAATTATTCTAATTTGAAATCTATAATTAATTGTCAAAATTTTAAGTTTATCAAGGGCAATATAAATAATGTTGCATTATTAAATGAAATATTTAATAAGTATAAAATTGATGTTGTGGTAAATTTTGCAGCAGAAAGTCATGTGGATAATTCAATAAATAATCCTAGCATTTTTTTGGAAACTAATATACTTGGCACAAATAATTTATTGGAGGTTGCGAAGAAATATAAAATAAAAAGATTTCATCAAGTTTCAACAGATGAGGTTTATGGAGATTTACCTTTGAACGCAAATGAAAAATTTAGTGAAAAAAGTAATTTAAAACCATCCAGTCCATATTCAGTTAGTAAGGCAAGTGCTGATATGTTAGTTTTGTCCTATTTTAGAACTTATGGGATGCCAATAACTATTTCTAGGTGTTCAAATAATTATGGTCCTTTTCAATTTCCAGAAAAATTAATTCCAAAAGTTATTGACAGAGCTTTAACCAATAGAACGATACCTGTTTATGGAAATGGTGATAATATTAGAGATTGGATTTATGTTATAGATCATGTTAAAGCAGTAGATAAAATAGTGAGGGAAGGTATGGTGGGTGAAATATATAATATTAGTGGAAATTGTGAAAAAAACAATTTAGAGATTATATATACTATTTTAGAATACTTGGGAAAACCAAAAACACTAATAAAAAATGTAGAAGATAGACTTGGTCATGACTTAAAATATTCACTTGATTCAAGCAAAATAGAAAATGAGTTATGTTTTAAATGTGAAACAGAATTTGAAAAAGGTATAAGTGAAACGATTAATTGGTATTTGAATAATTCGGATTGGTTAAAAGATATAGAAACTGGAAAATATAGAACATATTATGATGGTTAGTTTTAGGAGGATATTATGATGTTATATAACTATGTTAGTAATGATCCATATTTGATAAATATTTATAAAGAGATAGATAGTAAAGTAATAATACTTAATCTTTGGGCATATCATGGATTATCACATATTGAAAATGTAGTAAAAATAAGTGAGAGTATTGCTAAACAATTAAAATATGATGATGAACTAATAGATGCAATAAAAACTACGGCCTTTTTACATGATATAGGTTGTATTAATGGAAAACATAATCATGAGATAAATGGTTATGAAATGGCAAAACAATATTTTGTGAAGAATAATCTAAATTCTAAATATAAAAATGAGATATTATTATCAATAAAATATCATAGAAATTGTAGGCACTTAAATAACCCAATAGCACCAATATTGCGTTTTGCTGATAAAATAGATGTAACGAAACAGAGAGTGGCCCCAGCAGGTTATAAAGTGATGGGAATGAGAGAATATCAGCATATAAATAAAATTAATATTATAATAAGTGATACATTAAAAATAGACTTTATTGTTGATTCTCATGCACGAAAAAAAGAAATAGAAGAGTATTATTTTACAAAAAAAATTTTCAAAGCAATAAAAAAATTTGCAGAAACTTTAAATAAACCATATAAAATAATGTATAATGGAATAGATTGGGTAATCAAATAAATGATGAGGGCAAGTGTATATGGAAATTAAAGCTGGTATATGTGGTTAAATAATAATGCCAATTATTTAATTGATGATGAAATTTTATAAAGGATAGAAATACTATCTTTTTTTAGACAAAAAAACAGTTCTATACTAGCAACTGTTAAAAATTTTTTTTAAAATAATTTTTATTTCTTCTCTTTTCATTGGTTTATTAATATAAGCATTAAATTTAC
>CASPVX010000041.1 GCA_949425575.1 uncultured Bacilli bacterium | reverse complement strand
AAAGGAACATGGAATGTAACTAAAGCTGCCCTTCCATATATGCATGGTGGATCAATTGTGAATTTATCAAGTGTAACAGGTCCAATGGTTGCTGATAGTGGCGAAGTTGCTTATGCAACAACTAAAGCTGCATTAATAGGATTTACAAAAGGTTTAGCTGCTGAACTTGTAGAAAAAAATATAAGAGTTAATGCAATTATGCCAGGTTATATTATGACGCCAATGGTAGAAGGAATTGCTAAAGAAACAGATATTAATAATCCACAAAGTGTGGTTGATGGAATTGCTGCAGGTATACCTATGAAAAGACTTGGAACAATAGAAGAACTTGGTAATTTAGCGGCTTTTTTAGCAAGTGATGAATCTAGTTATATTACAGGTCAAGGGATTGTAATTGATGGAGGTTCTACTTTGCCAGAAACAATGAGCGTTGGTGTTTAAAAATAGATTGTGTTTCAATCTATTTTTTTGTTGACTATTAATTTTTATTAGCATATAATGTATAGTATGCTATATATTTAAGAGGCGATATTATGAATGAAAAAAAGTCGGAAGGCGTTTTTTTTAAGATTATTTCTAATAATTTTGAATACCGAAAAAATAAAGATTTAGAAAGACTTGGACTTACTACTTCACAAGCACAAATCTTATTATTTTTAACTTTAAACAAAAATAAGATTGTCAGTCAAAGAGACATTGAAAAAATCTTTGATCTTTCAAATCCTACAATAAATGGGCTTTTGAATAGATTAGAAGTTAAAGGCTTTATTGTTAGAGTTAAAAATGAAAATGATGCTAGAATAAAAGAAGTACATTTAACTGATAAAGCAATTATAGTTCAAAAGGAAATATCTAAAAAAATGAAATCTGCAGAAAAAGAAATGTTGTCTGTTTTAAGTAGGGAAGAACGTGACACGCTTAATAAACTTCTTGAAAAAATAGTAAACAATATAAAAATGCAAAAAGGAGGAAAAGAGTGAAACAAATATTCAAAACACTTAGTAAATTTACTTTACCCATAGTTATAATAGTTGCACTTTTAGTAGGTCAAGCAATGTGTGATTTAGCACTTCCAGATTATACTTCTAAAATTGTAAATATTGGAATTCAACAAAATGGTATTGAAAATTCTGCTATGGAAGTTATAACAGAAGAGGATTATAACAAGATTATTACACTTTCTAACAATAAGAAAGAAATAGAAAAAAGTTATAAATTATTAAATAAAAAGGATTTATCAGAGTCAGAATTTGATAAATATGTTTCAGAATATCCATTGTTAGAAAAGGAATCCATTTATATTTTAAAGGATATTGACGAAACTCAAAAAGAAAAATTATCTGAAAATATTGGTAAATCAATTGTGATGATTCAAACATTAGAATCAGATAATAAAGAGATAAAAAAACAACTTTCAAAGATGACTGGTACTGAAGTTAGTGATGTTTTAGGATTTATTACTGGTTTAGACCAAAAATCAAAAGATAAGTTTTTAAAAGATGGTTATGAAAAAATAAACGATTTAGAACCATCTATGATTGATCAAATGTCTATACCTTATGTAAAAAAAGAATATGAAAAAATTGGTATAGATGTGGATAAAATGCAAACAAATTATATGTTGTCAGTAGGTGTTAAAATGATAGCACTTGCACTTCTTGCAATGGTATTTACGGTTTGTACTGTATTTTTATCTGCCAAAGTAGGAGCTGGATTTGCTCGTAATTTAAGAAGTAAAACAGTTACAAAAGCGATGAATTTATCAAACAAAGAATTTGAAGAAATTTCATCTGCATCATTGATAACTAGATGTACAAATGATATTACACAAATTCAAATGGTTATTGTAATGATGCTTCGCATGGTTATATACGCTCCAATTATTGGATTTGGTGCTTTAAGTAAAGTAAGTGGAAGTTCAATGAGCTGGGTAATTGGTGTAGCTGTATTATCAATTTTAGGCTTAGTAATTATTTTATTTAGTCTTGCACTTCCAAGATTTAAAAAGATTCAAACATTAATAGATAGAATAAATCTAGTAGCACGCGAAATTTTAACAGGCCTTCCTGTTATTAGAGCTTTTTCAACAGAAAAACATGAAGAAAAAAGATTTGATAAAGCAAATACAGATTTTACAAAATTAAATATTTTTGTTGGAAGAGTTATGACTGTAATGATGCCTTCTATGATGTTTATAATGAATGGTGTTAGTGTACTTATTATTTGGGTAGGAGCAAGTAAAGTTGATATGGGAACTATGCAAGTAGGAACACTTATGGCATTTATTACATATACAATGCAAATTATAATGGCATTTTTAATGCTTTCAATGATGACTTTTGTATTACCAAGATCAATCATATCAATGAAAAGAATCGCTGAAGTTTTAAATAAAGAAATTTCTGTAAAAGATAAAGAAAAAACATTAGCATTTGATCCAAAGAAAAAAGGTATTATTGAATTTAAAGATGTTTATTTTAGATATCCAGATGCCGAGGAAGATGTTTTACGAAATATTTCATTTACTGCTAGACCAGGAGAAACTACTGCTTTTATAGGTTCAACTGGTAGTGGTAAAAGTACATTAATTAATTTAATACCAAGATTTTTTGATGTTACTGGCGGAAAAATATTAGTTGATGGCGTAGATATAAGAAATGTAAAAATGCATGATTTAAGAGATAAAATAGGGTATGTTCCACAAAAGGGAACTTTATTTACTGGAACTATAGAATCAAATATTGCATTTGGGGATAGTAATATTAGTCAAAAGGAAATTATTAAAGCAGCGAAAACTTCTCAAAGTTGGGATTTTATTGAAGCTAAAGATAAGGGTTTAGAAGAACCTATTTCACAAGGTGGTACTAATGTTTCTGGCGGACAAAAACAAAGATTATCTATTGCTAGAGCTTTAGCTATTAATCCAGAAATTTATATTTTCGATGATAGTTTTTCAGCACTAGATTATAAGACAGATGCAATTTTAAGAAAAGAACTTTCAAAACAAACAAAAAATGGAACAATTTTAATAGTAGCACAAAGAATCAGTACAATTATGAATGCTGATCAGATAGTTGTTTTAGATGAAGGGAAAGTAGTTGGAATTGGAAAGCATAAAGAACTTTTGGAAAGCTGTGAAGTTTATAAAGAGATTGCTCTTTCACAATTGTCAAAGGAGGAGTTAGAAAATGCCTAAACATCATATGTCAACAGAAAAAGCTAAAGACTTTAAAGGAACATTAAAGAAACTTATAAAAATGCTTTCCAAATATAAATTTGTATTAATTATAGTTTTCTTATTTGCAATTGGAAGTACAATTTTTGCAATCGTAGGTCCAAAAATTTTAGGTAATGCTACAACAGAACTATTTAATGGTCTCGTTAGTAAAATTAATGGTGGTAGTGGAATTGATTTTGGAAAAATAGGTTCAATTTTAATATTTTTGTTATGTTTATATATTATTAGTGCTATATTTTCATTAGTTCAAGGTATTATTATGAATGATGTTATTTGTAAATTTAGTTACGATTTAAGAAGAAAAATTTCTGAAAAAATTCATAAATTACCAATGAAATATTTTGATAAAAAGCAACATGGAGAGGTATTATCTATTGTCACTAATGATGTAGATAATTTGGCTAATAGTTTAGAACAAAGTGCAACGCAAGTAGTAACATCAGTAATTACTTTGATTGGTATTTTAATTATGATGTTTTCTATAAATGTTACAATGACAATAGCATCGCTTATTATTTTACCAATATCAATAATTTTAATTGGTTTTGTAGCATCAAAATCACAAAAATATTTTAAAAGACAACAAGATTATTTAGGCCATGTTAATGGCGAAATAGAGGAAATGTTTTCAGGACATAATGTAGTAAAAGCATTTAATGCTGAAAATAAAATGATTAATAATTTTGAAAAAGAAAATACAGAATTATATAAAGCGGGTTGGAAAAGTCAATTTCTATCTGGTCTTATGCATCCAATCATGACTTTTGTTGGAAACTTAGGGTATGTTATGGTTGCAATACTTGGTGGATATATGGCAATAAATGGAAGAATTACTGTAGGTAATATTCAATCATTTATTCAATACAATAAACAATTTACACAACCAATCGCACAATTCGCTCAAATTGCTAATATGATTCAATCCATGATTGCATCAGCTGAGAGAATTTTTGATTTTCTTGGAGAAAAAGAAGAAACTTATGGTAAAGAAAAAATAGATATTAATAAAATTAAAGGTAATGTGGAATTTGAACATGTTAAATTTGGATATAATCCAGATCAATTAGTGATTAAAGATTTTAGTGCTAAAGTAAAAGCAGGACAAAAAGTTGCTATTGTAGGACCAACTGGTGCTGGGAAGACAACAATTGTTAAATTACTTATGAGGTTTTATAATGTTAATTCAGGAAAAATATCAATTAATGGAATTAACATTAATGACTTAGATAGAGATGAACTTAGAAAAATATTTGGTATGGTTCTTCAAGATACATGGTTATTTAATGGACCTATTATGGAAAACTTAAGATATGGTAAGTTAGATGCATCAGATGATGAAGTGATTGAAGCAGCCAAAACAGCTAATGTACATCATTATATTCAAACCTTGCCAGAAGGATATAATATGATATTAAATGAAGAAACAAGTAATATTTCTGGTGGACAAAAACAATTGCTTACTATAGCTCGTGCAATACTTGCTGATCCTAAAGTTCTTATTTTAGATGAAGCAACTTCTTCAGTTGATACAAGAACAGAAATTTTGATTCAAGAAGCTATGGATAGATTAATGAAAGGCAGAACATCATTTATTATTGCTCATAGACTTTCAACTATTAAAAATGCAGATTTGATTCTTGTTATGAGTGAGGGAGATATCATAGAACAAGGAACACACGAAGAATTAATAAAAGAAAATGGTTTTTATGCTAAGTTGTATAACTCTCAATTTGAAAAAAATAATGATTAAGTAATAATTTGATTTCTTTTTGTATGATTTTTATAAAAAACATGATAATATATAATGTGAGTTGGAGGTGTCTTTATGAAGATAATGACATTTAATATCCAAAATGATATAAAAAAAATGCCTGAGGGAAAAGTTGAGGCAATTTTGGAATTGATTAGACAAGAAGATCCAGACATTATTGGAATGCAAGAACTTAATAATCAAGTAAAAAAATTATTACAAAAAGAATTAACTGAATATAGTTGTTATGGGAGAAGTCGTTTTGGAATAAATTTTGCATTAGATGAGTATAATCCTATTTTTATTAAAAGAAGTATTCCCGTAGAAGAAACTACAACATATTCTTTAGGAAGAAATCCAAATAAAGTTCGTTCTAAAAACTTACTTTCTGTTTTTCCTAGAATATGTACAACAATTGTATGTGTTTATAAAAAGCAAAGAATAAAAATAGCAAATACACATATTGATCATGGACTTGATAGAACAAAAGATTATCAATTATCAGTTTTGTATGAACTTTTAAAAAGTAATGATTATCCACTTTTATTAATGGGCGATTTTAATATGACATCTGGTAATGATAGTTTTCAAAGTTTTATAAAACAAATTAATATGAATGATGCTTGTAGTGATATTGGTCGTACTTGTAAACTAAGTGAGTCTGATAAGGCTATTGATCATATTTTAGTAGATGACAGATTAATAATAAAAAATGTTAGAAAAATCGATGACTTTGATTATTCTGATCATCATCCAATAGTTTGTGATTTGGACATAAAAAAATAAGTATAAATATACTTATTTTTTTACTTTTGTTTTGTCAGTAGAATATTCAATTAAATCCTCAACTTTGCATTCTAATACTTTACATAGTTGTGATAAAACATAGAGATCAATACGTGAAATATTCCCTTTATAATAACCTTGGATGGTTTCAAATCTAAGTCCACCTTTAACACAAAGTTTATTTTTTGAATATCCTCTTTTTTTCATAACATCTGCTAATTTAAATTTTATATTATTTTCTATCTCTCTTCTCATAACATCACTTCCTATATTTACCATATCACAGATTATCGACCTTGACATTATACATTAGAATGTATAACCCCTTGAAAACATTGTAAAATAGGGTAGTTAAAAATAGTAAAAAAAGGTATTAAAAATCAATTTTAGAGTCTGAAAAAATAAAAATATGTCTAAAATGACATAAATATTAATTTGATAAAAAATATGATATAATTAAGCTGGTGAGTGTTATGAATAAATTATTAAGGAATTGTTTAGAATCAGAAGATGCAGTACATAAAATTTGTGAAGAAATAAATATTGATGCAAAAAAAGCAAAAGAATTATTTGCTTTTATTAGTTTTTATTTTCCACTTCTTGTAAAAATGGAGTTGAAAATTAAAAAATTAAATTCTAAATTAAAATCAAAAAACACTTTAATAAACGAAGCGCTTAAATATTTTGCCCATTTAAATTCCGATGGAAAATTTTTAAGGGGAACTCTAATCGCTTTAGGGTATCAAAATAGTGGAAAAAAAGATGATAACTTTTTAGATTTATCTATAGCTTATGAAACATTTCAGACTGCTATTTTAATTCATGATGATGCAATTGATAAAGGTGATAAAAGAAGAGGGAAACCGACAATTAATTCAATTTATAAAGAAAAGTTTAAAAATATAGATGATAGTGAACATATTGCGAACTCATTAAGTGTATGTGTGGGTGATTTAGGTTTCTATATGGCTAATCAATATATTGTGGAAAATTATTATAATAGCCCTAATTTAGCACCAACCCTTAAGTATTTTAATGATATTGTAATGAAAACAGCATGTGGCGAATTTGTCGATGTTTATTTACCAAACGAAAGAGAGTTAGATGATGTTGAACCATTGATAATGGACATTTATAAAATGAAAACAGCTATTTATACTGTTACTGGTCCATATTGTTTGGGAATGATTTTAGCTGGGGATAATAATACAAAAGAAGTAGAAAGAATATTAATGGATATAGGTGTAGCATATCAAATAAGAGATGATATTTTTGGAATTTATGGAAAACATTCTTTAAAATCAGTAACAACAGATATTGAAGAATTTAAACAAACAATTTTATATTCTTATGCAATTAAAACACCATATAAAGATGAACTGTTAAAATATTATGGTAAAAAAACAGGTAAAAAGGAATTAGAAATAGTTAGAAAAATTCTTATCGATTGTGGTGCTAAAGAGTATGCTGAAAATAAAATGAAAAAACTATTTGACAAAGCAAGAAAAAATATAGAAAAATCAAATATAAAAAACAAAGATGCTTTGCTTGGTTTAATGGTTTATTTGGAGATTAGTAGTAAATGATGAAAAAGATAATTATAATAATGTTGTCAATTTTCTTGTTAGGAGTAATCTGTTTTAGTGTATATTATTTTATTTTAAGAGAAGTTCCAGATGGGGCAAGGTTTAAAGAAGAATATGAATCATTAAATGGTGAAATTAATAATGGTAAGAAAATTGTTGATATGAAAATAGATGAAGATAATTTAATGAAATATTCAAGTTTTGAAGAAATAATGAATGTTTTGAATGATGGGACAGGTATAATTTATTTTGGTTTTCCAGAGTGTCCTTGGTGTAGAAATGCTGTTCCTATTATTATAGAAGCGGCTAAAAAAAATGAGATTGGCCAAATTTATTATTTTGATGCGTCAAAAATTCGTGATGTTAAGGAATTAAAAAATGGTAAAGTTATTACAACTAAAGAGGGAACAAAAGAATATTATAAACTTTTGGATAAATTAAAAGATGTTTTAGATCCTTATGAGGGATTAAAAGATGAAAATATTAAAAGATTATACTTTCCAACAATGGTTTTTGTAATGGGAGGAAAAGTAGTTGCTACTCATACAGGAACAGTTGAGTCTCAGAAAGATCCATATAAAAAACTTACTAATAAAGAAGAAAAAGAGCTTTTGAAAATTTATGAAGAAGCCATAGAAAAAATATATGGGGTATGTGATGAAAGTTGTTAAAAACAGCTTTTTTCATTTGGAGAAAATTTGTTTACAAATAGATATAAGTGTAATATAATTTAACTAAGAGGTGATAGAATGAAAAAAGTAATAGTAACTTTAATTTGCATGTTCTTATTTATTGTTCCTGCAAGTGCATCAGAAATAAATCATTTTTATGCTGAATCTGATGATGCAGTTGCACTTAGAGATACAGTAAATGCTTCAGCCGCTTTAGCTGGTACAAAAGTATCTGCAGATGGAAAAGTTAATGGAGTATTATTTGGTGCAGGTAATGATGTTACATTATCTGGAGAAGTTGATTATGGAGTAGTTGCTGGTAATAATGTTGATGTAACAGGAACAGTATTAAAAGATGCAGCGATCGCAGGTAATGTTGTAGAATTTAATGGTTCTAACTTACAAAGAGATACTTTAATTGCAGCAAGCAAAACTAATTTATCTGGAAAATTTGGACGTAATATTACAGTTGCTTCTGAAATTGTTGATGTTAATGATGTAACTATTGGAGGAAATTTAAAGCTATATGCTGAAAATATTGAAATTGGC
>CASPVX010000040.1 GCA_949425575.1 uncultured Bacilli bacterium | reverse complement strand
CAACGACATTAGATGAAAATAAAACTATAACTATTACAAGTTATAGTGAAGATGGATCTGTTAATAGTCTTATTAGAGGAAATGATTTAACAGAAGTTGTAATAAGTTTGATTACTGGAAGTTTAAATCTAGATTCAATAATACTAGATGGCAATAATGTTGAAGCCCAAAGTACATTGGTATATAGTGAAGCAAATTTAGTTATTAAAAATGAAACAATAATTCAAAATAATAATAATAATTACACACCGCCAACTGGTACTGAAACTACTGATTATACAAAAGTCGGTGGTGGTATTTGTGTTTATAATGGTACTGCATTAATAGATGATACAAAAATCCAAAATAATTCTGCTCACGGAGGCGGAGGAATATATACATATTACGACACTGAACTCACCGTAAATAATAGTGTCATTTCTGATAATACTGCTTTACTCTTTGGAGGAGGAATTGGTGCAAATGCTGATGTTACAATAAAATCAACAACAATTTCTAATAACACATCTCTATATAATAGTGGTGGGGTAAATCTTGGGACCGGAACATTAAAAATTATTGATGGCACAAAAATTAGTGGTAACATTGCATCAAATATTGGCGGTGGCATAAAGGTTGCAGATAACGCAATTCTAATAATCGCAAATGGTATAATATCAGGTAATAATGCTCGTGCAGGTGGTGGTATTTATTCAGAATATGTAGATGTAATGGTTGAAAGCGGAAATATAACTGAAAATACTGTAACTGGTTCTGGAGGAGGTCTTTCAATAAATGGTGGCAGTTTCAATATGAGTGGAGGCACTATTTCAAATAATAAAATTACCGAAAATGGATCAGGGCACGATGGCGGAGGAATTTTATTAAATAATGTAACCAGTACAATTTCAGGTGGTATTATAAAATCTAATATTTCATTACATTCGGGCGGCGGTGTTCAGACCTATGGAGGTGAATTAACTATTTCCGGAGGAGAAATTTCTAACAACAGTATTATGGGCTTAGGTTTATATAATAATTCTAAACTTATAGTAAAGGGGGGCACTATTAATAGTAATGCACATACTGATTTCCCATATTCAAATAATTTCAATTTTGGAGATAATACTTCATCAATTACTGATTTCAATGAAAATTATACAATATATTCTGGAAGTTTCTTTGTAGAATCTGCACTTAATAGTAATTTTGTTTTAGATGTAGTTAATGGGACTGTAGCTAATGGAACAAATATACAATTATATACAAAAAGTAATGTGAATAAACAAAAATGGCGAGTATACCCATATAAAATTGTTAATGGTACTATAGATTGGATTTTTAAAAATCAAGTTGATGGAACACAATATATATGGATTGCAGGTAATAGTACTACTTCTGGAGCAAACATATATACTTATGCATTTCATGGTAATACAGGTGGTTATTGGAGGCTTATAAATCAAGGAAATAATTATTATCAATTAAAAAATATAGGTGGTCTTTGTGCATATGTTGCCTCGGCTGCAAATGGGACAAATGTATCTGCAAACACTTGCCAGAATACTAATAATTTTAAATGGAAATTCGTTAAAAGTAGTTAAAAGAGAAAATAAAACATCTCTTTTTTACATTAAAATAGGCAAAAACTGGTATATTTTATTAAAATTTATGCATATTATATAATAGTAGTAATCCCTTATAAATAAAGGGTAAATAGCACATTAACAATGTCTCAATTTGACGGATTTTGTCTCTTGTGCTAGAATAGTGGCTGTTTTCACATGAAACGGAAGAGGTGACTTATGAAAACAGATTACCCCCAGTCGGGAATTATTAATTTATTCGCAAATGCTGGGATTATAATATGCTTACTGATGACTACAATATTATCAGTTGGATTTGTAAAAGAAACAGAGGCTGAAACAAGCGTAATGTCTTCTAATCAAATGCAAATAGAAGCAAATTATGTAACAAAAGAAGAAAAAATTGAGGCTGTAAGATTAGCTGCTAACGAAAATCTTGAAAAAGGGATTGAGAAGATAAAAGCAGAAGAAGCGGCTCGTATAAAAGCTGAAGAAGAGAGAAAAGCACAAATTGTATATGATGGATTAACATTAGATGAGTTATCTGCTAAATTAGAAAGATCATTGAATTCTACTTTATCAGGTCAAGGTTATTTCTTTGCTTCATATTCAGTAGAACTTGGGTTAGACCCATATTTAGCTTTAGCTATTACACTTCATGAAACAGGATGTAAATGGAATTGTAGTACTTTAGTTAGACAATGTTATAACGTTGGTGGTATGAAAGGTTCACCAGGATGTAATGGTGGTTCTTATAAAGCTTTTAATTCATTAAGTGAAGGGATTAAAGCTTATTTAGATAACCTATATTATAATTATTATAGTATTGGTCTAACAACACCTGAAACTATTGGACCAAAATATGCTGCTAGTAAAACATGGTCAACTCAAATTAATAAATATATAAATGAAATAAGAGCTAAATAAGCTCTTTTTTTCATAAAATTTTTCATTATTGAAAAAAAGCCTTATAAAATAAGAATAAATCCAACTTTACATAATTTGACTATTTTATTTTCGGTATGATAAAATATTTATTAGTAAAACTAAAGAGGTGTATGATGAATATACAAAAAGTATTTTATGGAATTATATTATTAGGGTGTGTTTTTCCACTAGTTGTTCCTTTTGTTGATGAAAAGGCAATGGAGAGTAATGTTACTAGAATTGAAAATGAAACAAAAACTACTAAAGTAGTTCAAAATGAAACATTAGCCCCAGATGTTCAAAGTGTTAAAACCGTAAATGTTAGTGCAGCACAGGGTAAAGAAAATTCAAAGGAACCTGAAAAAAAGGAAGAAGTAAAAAAAGAAGAACCTAAAGTTCAAACAATTAAACAAGTAGAAGCTTTAAAGCCAGAGGCAGATATAGTTTATGATGGAATGACTTTGGATCAATTGGCTAAGAAGTTAAATAAATCATTAGGATCTACTATTGCTAATAAAGGTTCACTTTATGCTTCATACTCTCTTCAAATGGGAGTAGATCCATATGTTGCAGTAGCAATCACACTACAAGAAACAGGTTGTAAATGGAATTGTAGTACTCTAGTAAAAAAATGTAATAATGTAGGTGGAATGAAAGGCTCACCAGGATGTAATGGTGGTTCTTATAAAAAATTTAATACTATTGACGAGGGAATTAAGGCATATATAGATAATTTATCTAAGAATTATTATAAAAAAGGTTTAAATACTGTGGAAAAAATTAATACAAAATATGCATCTAGTAAAACTTGGAGTTCAAAAATCAATAGATATATAAATGAAATAAAATCAAAATAAAGAGAATTCTCTTTATTTTTTGTTTATGGTATAATAGTATTATTACAAAATAAAAGGAGATTTGAGGTAGAAAATATGAATGGATCTGAGCTTACTAAAGGTTGTCCAAAATGCGGGAGAGTTATTGGCGACGAAGTAGAAATATGTCCTTATTGTGGTTATAAATTTGCTGAAATTAATGCTTATTTTTCTAAAGTGGCAGACGAAAAATTTAATGTAACTGGTAAATATGCAGGACTTCTTAAACGAATAATAGCCTTTTTAACAGATGTAGTATTTATTGGTGGAGTTTCTTTAATTGTACTTGCTATTACACTTTGTTTAATGGATTTTGTTATTCCACCATATTTATATTTGATAACATTCTTACTTGTTTTATTAATATATAAAATTTTAATGGAAGGCTTTTTTTCAGCAACAATAGGTAAAAAATTAGTTGGTATAGAAGTAGTTACTAGACTTGAAAACAAAATTAGTATTAAAGAATCTATTGTTAGAAATTTAAGCTTATTGTTAGATGTTATAACTTTGGGTATTGGTTTTATTATGATTGCATTTACAAAAGATAAAGTAGCCTTACATGATGTAGTGGCAAAAACATTAGTAGTTAATTCTAATGAAGAAACAGTTAATGATAGTTATGCCCCTGGGGCTATTAGATTAGTAGCATTTGCTATTGATATAGCTATAGTTTATGGTTTGATTTATTTAATAGGTATGGGCTTTGATTATATAGAATCAAATTATATTTTATCAGATAGGGTTTCATCAAATATACCAGTTATTGAATTTACAATTTCTCTAGTTATTGCAATTTTATATTTCGTTATGTTAGAAACAGGTTCTAGAGGTGCAAGTATTGGAAAGAGACTTACAGGAATTAAAATTGAAACTTTAGATGGCGATAGAATGGGATTTTTTAGAGCATTAATAAGGACTTTATGTTTATCAATCGAAATTTTGACATTTGGTTATATGCTATGTGCATTTACTAATAAAAAGCAAACTTTGAAAGATAAAATAGTGGGCACAAAAGTGAATAGAATATAGTCATTTAGCTATAAAGTTAAATGACTTTTTGCTTCATATGTGGTAAAATAAATAAATAAGGAGGTTACCTTTATGTGTGGTTTTGTTGGTTACATAAGTAAAGATAAAAATAAGAAAAAACAAATAAAATTAATGGCAGATATTATTAAACATCGTGGACCAGATTCAGATGGATACTATACAGATGATAATATTGCACTTGGATTTAGAAGATTATCAATAATTGATTTAAATAATGGTAGTCAACCAATATATAATGAAGATAAATCTATGGTTATTGTTTTTAATGGTGAAATATATAATCATGAGGAGATTAGAGAAGATTTAATCTCAAAGGGTCATGTTCTAAATAGTAATGCGGATACAGAAGTGTTAATTCACGGTTATGAAGAATATGGTGAAAAAATTTTAGATAAAATAAGAGGAATGTTCGCATTTTCAATTTATGATATAAATAATCAAGAGTTATTTATGGCTCGTGATTTTTATGGAATCAAACCGTTATATTATTACAAAGATAAAAATTTATTTATGTTTGGTTCGGAAATAAAAAGTTTTATGGGACACCCTAAATTTAAAAAAGAATTAAATGAAAAAATGTTAGAATATTATCTAACTTTTCAATATAGTGCTGGGGAAGAAACCTTTTTTAAAAATGTTTATAAACTTATGCCAGGTCATTATTTAAAATATAAAGATGGTAAAATAACAATTAAACAATATTACGAATTAAAACTAGAACCTGAAAAAGGTAGAAGTTATGAAGAATGGCAAGAGGGTATTGATAAAGTTCTTAAAGATTCAATTAAAGCGCATAAAATAAGTGATGTTGAGGTTGGTTCATTTTTATCAAGCGGAGTTGATTCTTCATTTATAGCTGCTAGTAGTGATGTTGATAAAACTTTTACTGTAGGCTTTGAAAATAAAAATTATAGTGAAATAGATTATGCAAAAGATTTATCAGAAAAAATTGGAACACAAAATATTAATAAAATAATTACAAAAGATGAATATTTTGATTCTTTAGAAAAAATAATGTATCACATGGATGAACCAGTTGCAGATCCAGCTGCAATAGCTCTTTATTTTGTTACTAAAATTGCTAGTGAAAATGTAAAAGTATCACTTTCAGGTGAGGGTGCAGATGAAATATTCGGTGGTTATAATATTTATAAAGAACCATACGATTTAGGATGGTATTATAAGATTCCATATTTCATAAGACATGGTATTGCAAAAGTTGCATCACTTTTCCCAAATCATTCAGGTGTTAATTTTCTAATTAGAAGAGGAACAAAATTAGAAGATAGATTTGTAGGAAATGCTTTTATTTTCGGTGACAAAGAAATCGATCAAATACTAGTTAAAGAACGTGAAACAGGTGGATTTAGAGATTTAACTAAACCATATTATGATAAAGTAAAAGGTAAAGATATGGTTACTAAGATGCAATATATTGATTTTAATTTTTGGCTTATAGGTGATATCCTTCAAAAAGCAGATAAAATGAGTATGGCGAATTCATTAGAAGTTAGAGTTCCATTTTTAGATAAAGAAGTAATCGAATATGCTAGACACTTACCAACGAAGTATAAAGTTGATAAGCATAGAACAAAAAAAGCATTTAGAGATGTTGCCCATAAAGTTTTAGATTCTAAAGTATCAGATAAGAAGAAATTAGGTTTTCCAGTACCAATTAGGGAATGGATGAAAGAAGAAGAAATTTATAATCTTATAAAAGCTAAAATTTTAGATGGAGACAAATTTTTTAATGTTAAAGAAGTAATGAAACTTCTTGATGAACATAAGGAAGGTAAAAAAGATAATAGCCGTAAAATTTGGACTATTTATATGTTTTTACTTTGGTATGATATTTATTTTGAATAGGAGGATTATATGGTATTCTTATTAATATCACTTTCAACATTTTATTTATATTTTATACTTAAATCATTTAAAGCAATTGATATTTTAAGTAAAGAAAAATTTAAAACTAAAAAATATTTCCAAGAAATTTTTAAAAAGCCATTAAAATATTTTGGTATTTTAGAATTAGGTTTTATAGTATTAATTATTATTGCATTGTGCACTAATTCAAAAGTTGCAGGAATATGTACTATTATTTTCTATATGTTTTTATGCTTATTAGAATTAAAGAAAAAAGAAAAATTTAGTTTTAAAGTTAATAATATTAGAGTATTTATAATTACTTTGTTATTATTTGTTGCATTAAATATTCCTATTATGATAGATAGTTATAATTATCAAAATAGTTTTGCAAGTTTTGATCCAACATTTATCTATTATAGTATTTTATACATAATTATGTATTTGTTATGGTTCATAGTAGGAATTGCAAGTTTAATTAATAGTTTATTTACTAAAAAATCATCAAAAAAAAGTAAATGAATTTAATAGTATAAAGGAGATGAATTATGTTAAGAACAGATTCAAGAAAGGTAGAAAAAGGGGACACTTTTTTAGCGCTTCGTAATGTAACAAGAGATGGTCACGATTATATTAAGCAAGCAATCGATAGAGGTGCAGCTTGTATAATTGCAGAAGAAGGAGACTATAGTGTTAAAACTATCATAGTAACAGATACAAGAAAATATTTAGCTGACTATTTAAAAGATTTATATAAACATAAATTAAAAGATATTAAATTTATTGGTATTACAGGTACAAATGGAAAAACAACAAGCTGTTTTCTTATATACCAAATGCTTAATAAATTAGGCATTAAAGCAGCTTATATTGGAACAATTGGTTTTTATATAGATGGTGAATCTAGAGAACTTTCTAATACAACACCAGACATTGATACGCTTTATGAGATGTTTGTGGAAGCTGCGGATAAAGGTGTAACTGTAATTGCAATGGAAGTTTCTAGTCAAGCAATAGCTGGTGGACGTATATATGGACTTGATTTTGATATAGTTGGATTTACAAATCTTACTCAAGATCATTTAGATTTTCATAAAACTATGGAAAACTATTTAAATGAAAAAGTAAAGTTGTTTAAACAAACAAAAGGTAAAAAAATAGCAATAGTAAATTCTGATGATAAGTATAGTTCAAGTTTTGTATTACCTAATAATAATACAATTACATACGGAACTAAACGTTCAGATTTTCATGTTGAAAGTTTTGAACTTGCACTTACTGAAACTCATGTTTGTTTAAAGAATAATGGTAATTTATATAATATAACAATACCTTTCGCAGGTAAATACAATATTTATAATTACTTTTTAGCACTTGCAAGTGTATTATCATTAGGATTTAAAATAGAGGATGTAATTAATATTACACCTTCATTAAAAGCACCTACTGGAAGAACTGATGTATTTAAATATAACGGCGCAGCTATTATGGTAGATTATGCGCATACACCAGATGCTGTGGAAAATGTAATCAACAGTGCACTTGAGTATTGTAAAGGTAAAATTTTTACTGTTGTGGGTTGCGGAGGAGACCGTGATCGTACTAAAAGACCAAAAATGGGTAAAATTGCTTCCGAAAATAGTACTAAGGTTTTTTTCACTAATGATAATCCAAGAACAGAAGATGAAAAAGTTATTATGGATGATATTATAGCTGGTGTAGAAAAAGATAATTATGAAATTATTTTTGATAGAAAAGAAGCTATTAAAAAAGCTATTAGTGAACTTGAGGACGGAGATATTTTATTAATCCTTGGTAAGGGACATGAAGATTATCAAATCATAGGAACAGAAAAGTTCCATTTAAGTGATATTGAAATTGTAGAAAAAGCAATAAAAGGTTAAAAACGGTAAAACTGAAGAAATAAATCTTCAGTTTTTTTGTAAATGATGAATTTTCTAAATTTAAAGGTGAAATGGGAATTTTGATATATAGAAATAACGATTTGGTATATAAAATAACCTTTTTTAACTGTGAATTTGGCAAAATGGACATTTGTATGTATTTTGAACATGTTGTATAGTGCATATTGGAGATATTTGGAATCTCTATCGATGTCTGCCTCTAATAACAAAAGTTAGAAAGGGGTTTGGTACTTATGACAAAAAAAGATTTTTTAATCCTAGTATTGTTAATAATTATCATTTTGCTAATTTTACCTCAGGGGGGTTAATGAATAAAAAAACGACATCAAACTAGTAATAGTTTAATGTCTATCTCAAAACGGGTAGACATTGATATATTTCAAAATCTCCACTAATTAAAATATAACATATTTAATATAAATATTCTAGAGGAAAGAGAAAAGTTGTCTCTTTTTTTGTTCTTATTTCTCCCATTGACAATTGTCTGGGTCTAATAATAACAGTAGTAACAATGAGTATAGGCTACGCCTTATATAGTACTTCATTAAAAGTAAAAGGAACAGGAAGTATAGATAGTAACTTTAATATAGAAGTAACAAATATAAATGAAGATAAAAAAGAAGGAAAAGCCGTAAGTATAACAAATCCAACATATACAAAAACAAGTGCCTCATTTAATACAAAACTATCAAGAGAAAAAGATAGTATAGAGTATAAAGTAGAAATAACAAATAAAGGAAGTATAGACGGAAAGATAGAAAATATTGAAATAACAAATCCAAATGAACTAATCAAAGTAGAGACAAGAGGAATAGAAAAAGGACAAATAATAAAAGCAGGAGAAGCATTAGAATATATAGTAAGAGTATATATACCAGAAGGAACAAAAGTAAATCAGGATGTAACTTCTAAAATAGAAGTAAATACAGAAATAATACAAGATGACAATCAAATATTTAATGAACCAGAGGGAGAAATCAAAGAAAATAAATTAGAGATAGAAAGT
>CASPVX010000039.1 GCA_949425575.1 uncultured Bacilli bacterium | reverse complement strand
TATTATTTCCTATTCTTTTTATATTATATACTACATTAGAATAGATAATCAAGGTGTTTTTACTTTACATTCATCAATAAAAATATATTGAATGAAATAACACACTTATACTATAATAAAAAAAGAAAGGATGGTTATATGGAAACACTAGAAGCCATAAAAAGAAGAGTATCTACAAGAAAATATTTAGACAAACAAATAAAAGACGAAGAATTACAAATTATTTTAGATGCTGGAAAACAAGCACCCGTTGCTTATAATAAATACGATGATTTAATAATAACAGTTGTTCAAAACAAAGATGTATTAAACGAAATTGATAGACTATGCGATAAATATTACGGAGTTGATACAAGAATATTTTTTGATGCTCCAACATTAATTTTTGTATCTTCAAAAAAAGCAAAATATGATCAAGAATATGAAAACGTTGCATGCATTATGGAAAATATGGCATTAGCAGCTACTGATATTAATATTGGAAATGTTTACTTAAAGGGTATGACATTACATATTGAAGAAAAAACTTTAGCTAAAATATTAAATTTACCTGAAGACTTTAAAGCTATTGCTGCATTAGGTGTTGGTTATCCAGATAGAGAAACAACTCCAAAAATCCATGATATAAAAATTAATAGGATATAAAAAAACGATTTTTAAGTTCATATAATAAACTTAAAAATCGTTTTTCTTTAATCTCTTTTTGGAACTAATATTTTTTGAATAAGTTTGAAATCAATATCTTCATAAACAGGTATGCCATTCTTACTTTTATAAAAACCACACATTGTATTATTTTCTAATTGAGATCTTTGTCTTAAAAATTCTGCAAACCCTTCATAATCATAACTATTAATAAACTCATAATACTCTGAAGTATCTTCTTTTGTAATAATTATTGGTGGATAACCTTGTTTACATAAATTTGTAGTTAATATTAATTTTCCGCTTCTTTTATTACCATCTTCAAAGGGATGGATATGCATGTATTTTATATGAAAAATAGCTTCTTTTAAAAACACATCTAAACCTGACCAATTTGTATAATAAAAATACAAAAGTTCATTTAATTTCATTGGTATTGCTGATGGGGCTGCTGGAACAAAATCTGCTTTTTCTCCAGCCGTAACTTCAATTTTTCTAAATCCTGGAGAAATCCCATGAGTTTTATTAACTAAATTTCCAACTTTTAATATATCTCCTAATGTTAACATATCTCTTTTTGACATTAATATTCTATATGCTTCTAATAAATCAATAAGCATTTCCCTTTTATCATTAGCATTATAAAAGTCTTCTAATTCAGCACTGCTATATATAAAACGTTCAATGAAAAAACTTTCATAATCTTCTTTAAAGCTCTCTAATTCTTCATAAGACATCGGATCGCCTCCTTTTAACAGTGTATTATAACATTTATAATATATTTGTCAAAATAAGAAAAAAATAAAAACGCTATTTACTAGCGTCTTATTTTTCTTCTTTTTTAAATCCATATTTAGTGTTAAATTTTTCAACACGTCCTGTTTTTCTAGTAGCACCTTGTTTACCAGTAAAGAAAGGATGACATTTATCACAAACTTCTAATTGTAATTCAGCTTTGTTAGATTTAACTGTAAAAGTATTTCCACAAGCACAAGTTACTACTGTATCCATATATTCTGGATGAATTCCTTTTTTCATATTATACTCTCCTTCCGCCATGACAAAAATAAGTCATAGTAATTTAAATGCGAATTTATTGTAACAAATATTTAATATAAAATCAAGCCTTTAACTTCACTTTAGAAATAATATCACTTGTTAGATCTTCTGAATTATTAGTTTTTATATATTCAATATGATAATCATTAGCTATATCTCTATACATTTTATTTAAATACTTTAAAGAACCACTAAATTTATCATCAGGCCCTATTAATACTATTTTTTCCTTACAATAACTTCTTATTATTTTTAGTAGTTTATTAAGTTTATCAATTTTTTCATCTACTTTAGAAAAATCTCCTTCATTATTTAAAACATCATCATAGTTTAAATAAATTGTTACTAAATCCGCTTTAATTAAAGCATTCTTTATTGTCTGATTTTCCACAGTAACATTTCTTTTTATTTGATTATAAACATCATCAATATTAGAATTATTAGATAAAAACTGCAATTTTGCAACCTCTAATTTTTCATATGATTCTAAATATTCAGTTAGATCCTCATAATAATTATTGTTTTTATCCCCTAAAGCAACATAATAAACACTAGTATCTTTATTAAAAAAGTAAATTAAAAAAATAGATAAGCTTACTGCGAGAATAGCGAATATCTTTTTCATAATCATTCTCCTTAAATTTATCTATTTAATTATATTATCTTAAACAATTTTTATGTTTGCATTTATTTTTGTTAATTTGTCGGTTAAATGTTCATACCCGCGAATAATATGTTCAATACTACTTATTCTAGTAATTCCATTACCAATTAGCCCTGCTATTACAAGACAAGCTCCTGCTCTTAGATCTGTTGAAACAACTTTTGAACCTGTTAAGTTAGTTGGACCTTGTATCATAATTTGTTTATCATTAATTTGTTTAATATCAGCACCCATTTGATTTAAATATTCTACATTTTTAAATCTATTTTCATAAATAGTTTCAGTTATATAACTAGTTCCTGATGCTGTTGTTAACAATGTTGTAAGTGGTTGTTGCAAATCTGTTGGAAAACCTGGATATGGCTCAGCTACCACAGATATTGGTAATAATTTTTCTGTTTTTGAAGCTATTACATAGTTATCATGAATCTCTATATCTGCTCCAATTTCTTTCAAAATATCCATTAAAGCAGTTAAATGATTAGCATTTACATTATTTATTTTTAATTTTTCTCCAGCAAGTACACCAGCTATAATATAAGTTCCTGCCTCTATACGATCTGGAATAACGCGAACTCTTCCTTCATGTAATTCTTTAGTACCCTCAATAATAATTGAATGATCTTCTCTTTTTATTTTAGCACCCATACTATTTAAAAGTTCAATTACATTATCAATTTCTGGTTCCATTGCTACATTATTGATTACAGTAATACCCTCAGCAGTAGTTGCTGCAATCATAATATTAATTGTTCCTCCAACACTTGGAAATTTTAGAGTAATATTTGCGCCTTCTAATTTGTCAGCAATTATTGTATATTTATTATCCTCTTCAATGATATCAGCGCCCAATTTTCTAAAACCATTTAAATGAATATCAATAGGTCTTTCTCCTATAACGCAACCACCTGGATGATAAATTTCACATTTACCAAAACGAGCTAAAAAGGCTCCCATAAAATAATAAGATGCCCTAAGTTTAGAAACCTGTGCTTCTTCAAACGGTTTATTTTCTATATTAGACATATCTAAAAGAAAATTATCATTTTCCTCTGTTACTTTTACCCCTAAATAATTAAGTATTAATTTTAAGTTGGTAACATCAGATATATTTGGTACCTTTTCAATCAAAACCTTATTTCCTAAAATAGCTGCTGGCATTAAAGCTACAACACTATTTTTAGCACCACCGATTTCAATTTCACCAGTTAGTGTGTTACCACCTTCTATGACAAGTTCTGTTAATTCTGTCATAAAAACCCTCCTTACCTAATTAAGCCTAATAAATATTATCCCCCTCACATAGATAAAATTTTTAAGATTAATATATATAAGCATATAATAAAATTATTAAACCCACATTCCAAAATAAACTTAGTTTATCTAAGTTGTTTTATTATATGCGAAAAATAATCGTTTGCCTATATTTTCTTTGATAAAAAATGAATTGCTTTAAATTCATCATTTTTATTATATATTTTATTTTTAAAAAAAGCAATTAAAGAATATTGCTTTTACTAAAAAATATACATAAGACCTATAGCTATTAGTATTAAACCACCTATAATTGTTGACAATTTGCCAACCAATTTAGCAATTTTATTACCTAGTTTTAAACCTAAAAAAGTAAAAAGCGCGCTAGCAATTGAAAAAGATAGAGCAGAAAGTAGATAATTGTCATTTATATCTGTTAAAGTTATTCCTACTGAAAAACTATCTATACTAACTGCAAAAGCAAATAAAACTATTTCAAAACGTTTAAGTGGCTTTATTTCTTTTTCTTTAAAACTCTCTAATATCATTTGAATTCCAATGAATGCTAAAATTAAAAATATTAAAAAATCATAATCAAAAGCAAATTTTTTCAATATTAAAGTGCCTAACAACATTCCGAGTAATGGCATAAAAAAATGAAACAAACCTACAACTATTGATAAACATTTAATTTGTTTTTTGGTTACTCCAGCAAGACCATATGCTAAAGATAAAGAAAACGCATCCATACTTAAAATTACAGCAATCATTAATACAATTAGTTCCATTTAAAAAGCCTCCTATAAAATTTTATTTTATAAAAGGCTGTTTATTACTAAAAATATCTATTTAAAATTTCCTTTACTAAAGACTTATATTCAGTATCATCTTCTTCTATTAAACAAAGTGGAGGATATAAAACACACCACCAATTATCTCCTTCACCTTTACCTAATTTTACCACTAACGATTCATAATACCCCTCATTATATGTAACACCTTTATATGTCTTTTCTGGAAAATAGTTATAACCATAATTAATATCATAATTATCCTTATAGTTTTCTGTAAGTAAAATTTCTTTCACTTCATTATCTACTATATCTAAATTGTTTTCAACTATTTCCCTAGCCTCTGTTACCGTTTTAGACTCTTTTAACAAATTATACATTGTTATTTGAACTTTATTTTTAACTTTCTTTTTCACTTCCTGATCATAATCACTATTACTATTTGGAATGACTCTTATTCTAAGAGAATCATCAGGAATCATTAGTTTCTTCTCCATAGCATGAGAAGTCCCTATATAAAAAACTAGCATTATAAGGCCTAATAGTATATATTTTTTCATTAAAAAACCGCCTTTCTAATTAATATTGGACGGTTTTTTTATTTTATATTCACTTTATTTATGATAAGTTTCATTATTTAATATTTTAAAACTACGATAAATTTGTTCTAATAAAATAACTCTAAACAATTGATGTGGAAAAGTTAATTTAGAAAATGACAATGCATAGTTTGATATATTCTTAACTCTATTAGAAAGACCATATGATCCACCTATAACAAATACAATATTTTTACTATTAATCATTTGATTATCAATTATTTTAGATAACTCTTCAGATGTAACTTGTTTACCCTCTATTTCTAAAGTTATAACATAATCATCTCTAGAGATATGTTTTAAAATTAAATCGGCCTCTTTTTCCTTAGCATCAAATGAAGCAAAATCATTTACCTCTATAACCTCTAGTTTTATATATTTAGTCAGTCTTTTTGTATACTCACCAATTGCATCTTTTAAATAATTTTCTTTTATTTTTCCAACACATATTATTTTTATCATAATTTTACTAACTCTGACCTTTCCTTTTGTGTAAGTGGTTTAATTAAAGGTACTTTTTTATTTTTTTTATTAAGTACTCCTATAACCGTTTCAATTGCTTTTTCAGGAGAATTATTTTCTTCACTAAGATGGGCTAAAAAAACTAAATTAGTACTTTCACCAATAAAATCACATAAATATTCTCCACATTGTTTATTAGATAAATGTCCGGAATCTCCTTGAACCCTATTTTTTAAATAATGCGGATATTTTCCTTCCATAAGCATTTTAATATCATGATTACTTTCAAGTATATATAAATTCTTATTTTTTAAATATTTATGATTTTTTATATTAATATATCCTGTATCCGTTATATAGACCAATGATTTTCCTAATGACTCAAATATATATCCATTTGAGTCACTAGCATCATGTGAAGTTTTAATAATAGTTACATTTAGATCACTATCATTAAACTCTTTATCCAAATAAATAAACCTATCAAGATTAAAATCTAAATCTTTATGCATTTTAGGTGTAAAACAAATAGTAGGATTATATTTTTTTACAAATGTTTTTAATCCATATATATGATCACTGTGGGTATGTGTTATAAAAATATATTTAATATCATTAGGGTTTACATTTAATTCTTTTAAATTTCTTTCGATATATGCACAACTCATACCTACATCAATCAAAAATTTTATTTCATTTGTTTCACCATAGGTGCAGTTTCCTTTACTACCACTTGCTAAAACTGATATTTTCATTATCTATAACCACCTGGATATAAAACTGATGGATTTATATGATTCCATTTTTTACCTTTCCAGACTTCATAGTGAACGTGTGGACCTGTCGAATCTCCTGTAGAACCTACATAACCAATTACCTGACCTCGCTCAACAGTTTGACCTGGTCTTACCGCCATTCTTGACATATGTGCATATACTGTCATATATCCATTATTATGATTAATAACAACATGATATCCATAACTATAGTGATATTCTGCAGTCATTACTACACCATTATTAGTCGCGTATATTTTAGAACCATGTCCAGTACCACTTATATCAAGACCTGTATGAAGTTCACGACCTCTTCCAACTGGACTATAACGATATTGATATCCACTACTCATTGTCCATCCACTATCAGTTGGCCATCCCCAGTTTGTAAGGCTTCCAACACCTGAAACATATTTACTTCCACGAACAACAATTTTACTTACCGGTTCTTTTAATACTTCTTTACCTTGAGGAGCAACAAATGTAAGAATACCATTTATTTTCTTTTCCTTTTGTGTAACTCTTACTAATCCTTTTTCCCCTTCTCTAGTAACTTTTTCATCACCAAGCAACATAGAGTTATCATATTTTTCTTCAGTTGGATAACCACTTTCTACATCCTTAATAACATAAGATTCGGTAACAATATTTAATTGAGGTGCGGTTTCTTCAATTACTAATTTTTGACCTGGATACAATAAATTATTTGAGCTTGTTAATGATTCATTAGAAATCAATAATTCATCTGTCGAGATTTTATTATTAAAGGCTACATCTTCAATTGTATCGCCTGCTCTTACTTCATAAAAAGATGTTTTTGAATCTTCTCCAAACAATAAAAACTTTGAAAGTTCCCCTGAAGTAGTATATATTGTTTCATCAGAAGGAATATATGTTTCCTTAAAAGTTATATCCTCTTCAATATAAACATTTTCTAATTTTTCTCCTGTTGATTCAATTTTTACTTGATTATCATTTAAATAAGCTTTGTATTTATCTTTACCAACATAAATATTGATAAGTGAGTCTACAGCTTCTTTAAATACAGATTTATTTAAAACATTTATCTTGATTTTTTCTATTTTTTTCTTATCATCTTCAGTAACTTCTTTTTTAATATTAAACTCATACCCTTTAATTGTAAAAGGCGCTTTATCTTCTATTTTTTTATAAATTTTAGAAATAGAATCTAAAGATTTTGAATACGTTGTAACTTTTTGGATTTTTAAGCCTTTTGGTGCATATACCTTTGAAACATCATATTTTCTTTTAATACTTTCACCTTTTTTATCAATGTACTTTTCAAGTTTTACCTTATCTTTTATAGTTCCTAATAACTCATCATTTAAATAAACTTTATAATAGTAATTTGGTAAAGTGCTTTTTTTAGAACCAAATCCTAATAAAAATATTGATGAAGCCAAAATAAGAATTATTATTAGTACACTGGCTTTTTTCATACTATTCCTCCTCTCTATTATCTAAATTAAAGAATGAACTTGTATTTTTTTGGAATAAAAGTTCCACGGTTGCTGTTGGTCCATTACGATGTTTTGCAATTATAAATTCACTTTTAGAAGCATCCCCTTCTAATTTGCTTTCTTTATTATAATAATCATCACGATATAAGAATGATACTATATCTGCATCTTGTTCGATTGATCCAGATTCTCTTAAATCTGAAAGTAATGGTCTTTTATCTTCTCTACCTTCAACACTACGCGAAAGTTGTGCCAAAGCAATGACTGGAACCTCTAATTCCATTGCCATTGTTTTTAATGATCTTGAAATTTCAGATACCTCTTGTTGTCTTTGACCAGCGTATCTTGCACCACCACTAATTAATTGCAAATAATCGATAATAACTGCATCTAATCCAGTAGCAGAGTTAGCAAGCCTACGACATTTAGCCCTTATTTCTCCAACAGTCATTCCTGGTGTATCATCTATAAATATTTTAGTATCAGCGAGTCTACTGATTGCTTCATTAACTCTTTTCCAATCAGTATGTTCAAGCCTTCCTGTTTTTAATTTATTTTGTTCTATTTGTCCTGCAGAAGCAAGCATTCTATTAACTAATTGTTCAGCACCCATTTCCATATTAAATAATGCTACTGTTCTTTTTGCGTTAACAGCCATATTTAAAGCAAGTTGCAAAGCAAATGCTGTTTTTCCCATAGCTGGACGAGCAGCTATAATTATTAATTCATTTGCATGTAATCCTGAAGTTATTTTATCAATCGCATAAAAACCAGTCGGAACTCCCGTTATTTCTCCTTTTAGTTGTGATAACTTTTCAATATCTGCTTGTGCTTTAAATAAAACATCTTGAATAGGTTTAAATTCTGAACCTTTTCTATTTTTAGATACATTTAAAATGTTTTTCTCCGCAGTATCTAATATTTCTCCAATATTATCACTTGAAGACATTCCATTAGTAGCAATGTCTGTTGCTGCTTCAATTAAAGCTCTTCTAATATACTTTTCTTCAATAATTTTTATATATTCACTAGCATTTGCAGCAGTTGGTACATAGTTAACTATTTCTGTTAAATATTCAACATCACCTACTTGTTTAAGTAGTTTTCTTTTTTCAAGTTCAGCAGTAACAGTTGTAATATCAATTGGTGTATTATTTTCAGCTAAATCTGAAATCACCGAAAATATCTTAGCATGTGCATCAGAATAAAAAGATTCTGGTCTTAATTCTTCAACAGCACTTTGAAGTGCATATTTACTTAAGAATACAGAACCTAGTAAAGATTTTTCTGCATCTATATTATGGGGCATATTTTTTTCCATACTTCCACCTCTATTTAATAAGTTCTATTTTTAAGGTTGCTAAAACTTTTTTATGTAGCGCCAAATCAACATTAGTAATTCCTAAAGTATTTATTGGAGATGATAATTTTATTTTTTTCTTCTCTATATCATAACCTTTATTTTTTAATTCAGAAGCTATTTGTTTAGAACTGATCTGACCAAAGACTTGATCCATTTTACCAGTCTTAACTTTGAATGTTAATTTTGTTTTTTCTAATTCTTTTTTTATTCTTTCGCATTCTTTTATTTCTAATGTTTCTTCTAAAGCAGCAGTATTATTTTGATTATCTAAAATTTCTGTACTTCTTTTTGTTTTTGCAACTGCATAACCATTCTTTATTAAAAAGTTATTAGCATATCCATCCTTTACTTCTTTTATTTCACCTTTTTTACCTTGCCCTTTTAAATCTTTAATAAATATTACTTTCATTTTCTTCCTCCAAAACTATTTTGGTTATTATTTCTTTTACTTCTTCCATAGATTTATCTTTAATTTGTGCGGCTGCATCAGTTACATGACCACCACCACCAATTTCAGACATTATCATACCAACACTAATATTTCCTATTGAACGAGCACTTACACCAATAG
>CASPVX010000038.1 GCA_949425575.1 uncultured Bacilli bacterium | reverse complement strand
TACTTTCATCACATCTTCTTGGATCACTTAAATAAATTTCATGATGAAATCTAGTGTCAGTTATATCAAGTTCATAGCCATTTTCTTCCATATATTTGTGCATTAAATCAACAGTGGCTGGTTCATCATCATAAGAACCAACATGCATACACTGTACACATAATCCTTCATCATAAGTTAAAAATTCCACTTTTGAAAAGTCGGTTTTTTTCTTTTTAGTTGCTTCATCTACTGCCCAATCAAAATCTTTTTTCGTTACAAAATCTGGAAGCCTAATAATAGAAATAAACTTCATATCATCTTTTCTATTATAATCCATACCCTTTATATTATCTTGCCACCAAAAACCTTCTAATGGTGGAACAACATACTGAAAATAACCATCTATTTTATAGTTACCCTTATAACTCATTTTAATTGTAAAAGCAATCGCATATAACAGTCCGATTGATTTTTTATATTCACCGTCCTCATCGTTAGGATTACCCTTACCTCTTACTGCAATATAGTTCATTTTAGGAACAGTTACAATACTAGGTTTATTTTTAGGCATATAAAATTCTTTATATTCTTTTTTATAATCAAAGGCCATATTATTTCTCCCTTTTTTTATAAATACTTTCACAAGCTTTACAAGTAATTTTCAATTCATAACTTTTTAGTTTTTGATCTAATATAGTAATTAATGGTTCATTATCATGAGGACAACAAAATCTATTCTTAATAGTAATTAGATCATCACTACATTTTTTACCTCTCTTACCATCTTCAAATTCTATAAGAGCAAGTCCCTTACTACCACACTTACAAGTGTAATTTAATTCTAAATTATCATAAGTGGAATAACATAAATATCCTATATTTTCTTTACATCTATCACAATACATCCATCCACCATAATTAGCCGCTAATCTTGTATTTACTAATATTCTATTTTTTACTACTCTTGCCATATTCACTTCTCCTTCATTTAATTAAATGCGCTGTTATAATTGTATAACTATATGAATTAATAGTTATTTTAATATTATCAATCTCACAATACCAATTTTTACCTTGTTTATATATATTACAATTTTTATCCAGCACCTTATTTTTACAATATTCAACTACATTATTGGTATCTAGATTAAGATTTTTCTTAATTCTTAAAACACCTAATTTGGTAGTATGAATTTTATCTATATTTAATAATAAAACATCTTTATTCATTCGCTTCAATCCCTTAACAAATTACTCTTTTTCAGTACAATGACATTCTGGATTAGTACATGTACAATTGGGATTATATCCACTAGTGCACTCATCAGTACAAGTACATTTCCACCTTTTTAAATTTGGAAATATTTGTATACAATGTTCTTTCATTTCTTCATTAGTCATTCCTGCTTGTGAGCCATATTTAGAACACATTTCAATATATTCTTCCATTGAAACTTTATCTATAAACTCACCATTTTCAAAACAATATTTACAATAGTCCACATTGATGCTTCCGTCTTTATTAGTACCCAATTGTTCTTTTGAACTGATAGGCATACTACAACTTTGGCATATTTTATTTTCCATTTCTAATCCCTCCATTCACGATATTATCATTTATATATTTATTATATCATACAAAAAGATAAAGCTATAAAAATTTAATATGATTTATATTTAATCATATTGTTATTTTACAAATAAAAAGGATGAAAACATCATCCTTTAAAAAGTGTTTTATTCTTTTTTCTTTCTTTTTTGAGGCACATGTGTAACACTTTCTATTTTAGATACAATGTTTTTAGCAAAATCCGCATCATCTATATCTAAAATATAATGTTCTCTCGCACCTTTATAAGGAAAACCACTACCAGCACTTTCCATCTCATTACTAATTATATCTAGTTTTTTTACATAAGGTGTATCATCACAAACAATTATAACTGGTTTATCATTTAAATAAACCATATATTCTCCAAACATTTTTCTATATCTAATTTCTCCTATACCAGATATTTGTTCACACACATATTCTATAAATTCTTGTTTAGTTGCCATAAAATCACTCCGTTTATTTAAATTATAACATAAAACAAACTAAATCTGACTCTTAAATAGTAAATGACCATAGATTTTTAATTTGATTTTCTAAACGGTTATAGTCCCATAAAAGGCTGCTTCTTTTTTTACTATTTGGATCATGAACTTTTATTTTACCATTAGAAGTACCAGTCAAAACGATAAAGTGTCCTAATGTTGTAAAATCGCCCTCTCTTACGCTCGCTATAATCGGATGCCCTAATTCAAGTTCATTATAAACATTATTTTCTGATAATGGTATTTCCTTACCATTTATTCCGAAATTTGTGCTTCCAATTGTCATAAGACTCCAGCTCGTTCCTACACCATTTACATAAAATCCATTTTCTTCTGCATATTTAGCAACTTTATATGGCGTAATACTACTATCACCAGTTAGCCCTGAGGCAACCATTGCTAAAGCTGTTGGAGCACACCCACTTATTGCAATTATATTTTCTCCATATGGAGCATATCCCCATTTTTCATCCCACTGAAGCAATAATGGAATTTCTCCTTGTGTTATATTTCCTACACTATCACTATATATTTTACCTCTTTTATCATGATAGTTAATAACAAAGTCTAATAAATCAGCATCCCTAGACAGCATATCTAATAATGATTCTGGGTAAGTATTATATTTTAAAATAACATCGTTAATTCTTGAATCTTCATTTTTAAGCTTCACGAGCCTGTCATAGATAGAACCTCTATTATTTTTAGTACTTGATACATCATCATAAGATAAAGTATTGGTTCTTTCTTTAAATTTTATATTATCAAAAAAAGACAGATATAAAATTAATAAGGTAAATAAAAATAAAATAAATAATTTAAAACTTTTTTTACATTTTCTTTTTGTCATATTTCCCTCCAATAAAAAAATCACTTTGTAACATGTTTAAATTTTATCAATTACAAAGTGATTATTTTTTATTTTTACCTTATAAAATTCTTAAGAATTACTTAATTGGTAGATTTATGAGAAATTTTGTGTGTTCTTTATTGCTTTTGGCACTTATATTACCTCCATGTAATTTGGTAATTTCCTTAGCAATTGCAAGTCCTAAACCACTACCACCTGTTTTACTAGTTCTAGATGAATCAACTCTATAAAATTTTTCAAACAATAACTCAAGTTTTTCTTTCGGAATTTCTTTACCCTTATTTGTTATTACAATATTAGCCATATCTTCTTTTTTATTAATTTCGATTATTATTTCTTTATCAGTACTATAAAAAATTGCATTTTTAATAACATTATTAAATACTCTAGCAAGTTGATTAGAATCAGCATTTAATATAACTTTTTCATCTGATTTAATTTTAATTTCTTTATTATTTTCTTTTAATAAAGGATAAAAATCATCTACAATTTGTTCGATCATCATTACTAGGTTGATTTTTTCTTTCATTAAAACAATTTTTTCTGAATTAAATCTTGTTATATCAAATAATTCGTTCACTAAATCTTCTAGTTTGTAAGATTTTTCTAAAGCAATTTTTATATACTTTTGTCTTTTACTTTTAGGCATATCATCAATTTCATCAAGCAATGATAAATAACCTATCATAGATGTAAGTGGAGTTTTAATATCATGAGCTAAATATACCATTAAATCATTCTTTTTTTGTTCATTTTCTTTAGAGAGTCTTTCACTTTTCTCATATTCTCTTTTTAAACAATTTAAATTTTCTTCAGCAACAGATAATTCAGGTGAAAGTTTAATATACTCAGTTTTTTGATCAAATAGTAAATTTGATGCATCTGTCACTTCTTCTACATATAAAGATAATTTTTTAATTAATTTATAAAGTAGTATAAGTGTAGTAATAAACAAAACAACAAAAATTGTGATAAAAATACCAGGAACACTAAAAATAAAATTAAAGACATTTATAAATGAATAATATAAATCATTTGAATAATTATATAACCAGTTATAATCTGTCATTCTTATAATAAAGAAACAAATTACTAAAAATAGTACAATTACTGATAAACAAATTATTTCTTGAAATACAAATTTAATAAGCGCATTTTTTACAAAATTATTATTTTTCAACTTTATAACCTACTCCCCATACTGTTTTAATATACTTTGGATTCCTTCCATTATCATTCATTTTTTCTCTTAAATGTCTTATGTGAACCATAATTGTATTGTTATCTTTTTCAAAATATTTTTCTTTCCATACCCCACTGAAAAGATCATCTGTTTTAACTACATTTCCTCTATTTTTACATAAATGCCACATAATAGAAAATTCTATTGGTGTTAGATCAATTTTATTTCCGTTAAAATAGAACTCATGAGTATCATTATTAATACTAATATTTCTAAAATCAATAATATTTTCACTTATAGCACCATTATATGTTTTATACCTTCTTAGTTGGGCTTTAACACGAGCTATAAGTTCTAGCGGCTGAAATGGTTTAGTGATATAATCATCTGCACCAATTGTAAGACCACTTATTTTATCAATGTCTTCTACTTTAGCTGTTGCGAAAATTATTGGAAAATTATATTTTTCTCTAATTTTTTTGCACAAAGAAAAACCGTCTATTTCTGGCATCATTATATCTAATATTGCTAAATCAATATTAAGTGTATCAATTTCTTCCAATAATTTTACACTGTCATAATATTTATAAACATTATAGTTTTCATTTTTTAAATATAATTCAATTAAATCTGCGATTTCTTTTTCATCATCTATAACTAAAATATTCATAAAAACATTCCTTTCTAAAAATATATTTTTATTATATCATGTTTAAATCTTATATTTATTAAATTTTTCTTAAGAAAAAAGTAAGACTTAGAAATTATCTAAGTCTTATTTAAGCTTTTTATAAAATAAAAAACTAGATATATAATATCTAGTTAATTACAAAATGGTAGCGGGAGGGGGATTCGAACCCTCGACCTATCGGGTATGAACCGATTGCTCTAGCCAACTGAGCTATCCCGCCATTTAAATAACCTAGTTAATTGTATCAAATTTAGTAAAATTTTACAATAGTTTTTTGTTATTTAATATTAGTTTAGTAAAGTAAAAATAAATTACCATTTAAACATCTGATATATTTTTGTTCCAAGCGCCTCTATTAATGGGGCCTTATATATAAATTTATTGTTATCTTCTTGAATGGCTTTTACTATTTGCCTTACAATTGAATTATAGTTTTTTAGAGTTAAATATTTAATTATAAAATTTTCTCTTTTCCTTATTTTTTCTAAAATAGAATTAAAAAATGTTTCTCTTTCCATAAAGTCATACTTATTATCAAACATTACTTCATTAAACCCTGTTCTATATAAACCTGGTTCAATTAATTTTATTTTAATATCTTTATTTATCATATTTATTTCTTTTTTTAAACAAGCTGAAAGCATACTTATACTAGATTTTGTTGAACAGTAACTTCCTAGAAATGGTATTGGATAAATACTTGCTAAAGAGGACATGATAACGATTTTACCACTGCCTTTTTTTAGCATTTTGCCTAATATCATTTGTATTAATTCAAAATTAGAAAAAACATTTACTTCATAATTGTTTCTAACTCTATTAAATGGTATTTCAGCAATAGAACCACCCTCTCCTATTGCGGCATTACTAACAAAGATATCTATATCAATATCTTTTATTTTATTTCTATCTTCACTGCTAGTTATATCTAATTTAAAACATTTAACATTACTATAATTTTTATATTTTTCATTCACACATTTTAATTGGGCATCATTTTCTACTGTTAAATATATAATATAATCGTTAATTATAGTATCAATAACTTTATTTATAATCCCACTTCTAGCACCTGTAAAAAGAATTTTTTTCATATTATCACCAATTTTATTATTAACAAAAAAAATAATCATAAACGATTATTTTAATTCTATTTTTCTATTAAAATGTTTCCTGTCATTTCTTTTGGGATTTCTATATTAAGTAAATTTAAAATAGTTGGTGCGATATCAGAAAGTTTGCCATTTTTTACTTTATAATTTTTATCTACAACAATGAATGGAACCTTACTTAAGGAATGCGAAGTTATTATATTGTTATTTTCGTCTAACATATAATCTGAATTACCATGATCTGCAGTAACTAACATTAAACCTTCTATTGTTTTTATTTTATTATATAATTTTCCAATACATTCATCTACTGTCTCTACTGCCTTAACTGTAGCTTCAAAGTTTCCAGTATGACCAACCATATCTCCATTCGCAAAATTTAAAATAATGACATCATAATTATCAATTATTTCTAATAATTGATTAGTTATTTCATAAGCACTCATTTCAGATTTTAAATCATAAGTAGATACTTTCGGTGATGGAATAAGTATTTGATCACAGTTATCAAGTTTTTCATGACTTTCTCCATCAAAAAAATAAGTAACATGTGCGTATTTTTCTGTTTCAGCAATTCTAAGTTGTGATATATTATTTTTTTCTAAAACTTTACCTAAGGTATTAGATATATAATTGTGTTTAAACAGGTTAGTACATTCAACTCTGTCTACTGGCATCATTGTAACTACTTTTAAATTACATATATCTTTTGTTTCAAATTCATTAAAGTATTTATCTGTAAATGCACTAAACAACTCTCTCAAACGGTCTGGCCTAAAGTTAAATACTAATATGCCATCATTATTTTTAATAATACCATTATTCAAAGATCCTGGAATAACAAATTCATCAGTTACACCTTTTTCATAGTTATTATTTATTAAAGTTTCTGCATTTTTATAAATACCAGTTTCTTCAGTCATTTCATGATATACTTTTTGAATTCTATCCCAATTATTATCTCTATCCATGGCATAATATCTACCACTAATAGTGGAAATTTTACCAACGCCTGTTTCTTTTATTTTTTCTTCTAATTTTTTTATAAAAGAAAGCGATGTATTTGGTAAAGTATCTCTTCCATCAGTAAAAATATGATAATAAACATTAATGTTTTGATTTTTCAAAATATCAATTAATCCCATTAAATGATCAATATGTGAATGGATCCCACCATCACTAAGCAAACCGCAAATATGCAGATCAGAATCATTTTCTTTAACGTGTTTTATTAAGTTTAAAAGTTCATTATTTTGAGATAATGACCCATCATTTATAGAATTAGATATAATGTCCAATGATTGATTAACAATTCTTCCAGTACCTATATTCATATGACCTACTTCACTATTACCCATTTGTCCTATAGGAAGGCCTACAGCTGTTTCACTGGCTTCTAATAAACTATTTGGATATGTTTTCATTAGATAATCTAAATTGGGTGTATTTGCCTGTTTTACGGCATTACCATAAGTATTATCACGTATTCCTATTCCATCCATTATACATAAAAGTAATTTTTTCATTTTATCACACTCTTCTTTTTTATTATATCAAAAGAAAAAGAGTTTAACACTCTTTACTTATATAACTTTACAATTTTGTTTTCATTTTTAACACTATAATAACCGGCATTGAAAGTAGCTGTCTGCATAGCGCCTACTGTATTTATTCTTAAATATTTTATATTATATAGTTTGCCAATAATTGTATCAACAAAATCGATTTTAGTTACTTTTTTATATTTTATAGTAGATGAATTTCTTACAAAAAATCCATTTGTTACTGTAATTAGTTCATCGCCTATTTTAATGTTTTTGGTTTTATATTGTATAAATGCCCATATTATAAATAATAAATTAACCAATAATAACCATTTAGAAAACCACATGCAAATTATTGCCATAACAAACATAAGGGGAACTTTGTTAATTAAATAAGTTCCTAAGGATTTATTTGCCTGTAATGTTACTCTGTTATCGTTTATAAAATCTGGAAGCAATTCTTTCATAAGAAAGTCAATTTGTTTTTTATCACTATATAAACAAATAATAGCTTGTTCTCCCTCTTCATTTCCTACACCTGCATTTATTAAACTTATAATGTATTTATTACAAAGTCTTGCTTGAAGTGTTTGACTAATAACAACCGCATTTATTTTATTTTTAGGTATTTCATATTTATAATTAACAAAAAGTCCGTATGAAACTTTTATCTTATTGTCTTCAAACCAAAGTTTAAAATTATGATAATCAAAATATCTTTTAATAATAGACCATACAATTGGAACGATTGCGGCAAAAAAGAATACTACAATAACTATTAAACTTTTAAAATTAAAATCATAGGTAGCAAAATAAAAAGTAAATCCTAAAAATAAAATAATAATTATCATTGAAAGTATATTTGTTGATAATAGTAAATGTTTTGTTATATCAGCACTATTATAATGAACTAATGATTCTATTTCTTCTGGTTTTATTTCTTCTTTTTTAAATACTAAACTCTTAATTTGATCTACTACTTCATCTTTAAAAACCATTTTTCTTGCGATAGTATCATCACCACCAGCATTTAATTCTAGTTTTATTCTGCTTGTATGAAAAAGTCTTTCAATTAAATTTTTTCTTACAATAATTGTAGCAATATCATTTAAATTTATTTTAATGTGTTTTTTAAAAAGTCTACCACTGACATAATTAAAATTATCATCTATATAAATATAGGTTCTACGCCATATAAGGTAAGAAATAAAAGCAATAATAAGCAAAAAAAGAAGAACTCCTATAATTATAAGCAACACTATTTTAAAGCTAAGAAAATCCTTAGCCAATGCCATCAAATTATTTGCTTCATCTATTTCTTTTATTATAGTTGCAAAAACTAATACAATAGATGCCCAAAACCATGTAAAAACACTTTCTACAATAATTGATGGATGCATATGTGTTTTATTCATTAACATTTGCTTTTTCCTTTATTATTTTATTTAAGTAATCGGTAATTTTTTGTGCCACTTCATTTTTTAGAAACTTAATTGATACAGTACCAGCAGCTGTATAAATAACCACTGTTGATAATCCGTAATGTCTATCAATTGGACCCATAGTTAATTCTATTTTTTGTACTCTTTCAATAGGAACAATACTTCTAGTTATAACAATTAAACCTTTTTTAACATCAATTATTTCATCATTTACATTATATTTATATCGTTGATATCTAATATTAGGAAATAAGATTACATTAAGTAATAATAATAAAAACATACCTCCAATAAATAAATTAACTGCTATAGCTACTTCTTTTGACATGTCTATTTCAAATAATCTAAAAAGAAAGTAAATAAGTCCAAAAACAAATAATCCAATAATTGCGTTAATACGCATTATAGTTATTGCTTTTTTATCAAGTGAACAATACTTCATAAGATCTTCCTCCTAATTAAATTATATCACATTTAAAAAGAAATAAGAATAAATCTTATTTCCTTTAATTAGTATTTAAAATTATATTGTTAGATTATACAATCTATAAAGCTCCAGAACCACATTTTGCACCAAGATTATCAGCAATGCATGTTTTAGAACTCTCTCTATCTCCAGTCAATACACGTCCATAGCTATCAGCATATGCAGAAGGCGTTCCTTGATAACAGCGAAGAAAAGAACCACCATCATAACACGAAGATTCTCCTAATAAATTTAACAATAAAGGTTTATTTGTTTCATATTCACTTGTTTTTAAACAGTATAAAGTACTATCTTTTATAAAACAAGCCTCGTTTGATTCCACTATTCCATTATTTATATTGTGTTTTAAAAAGAAATTGCTATTTAATGTTTTATAGTCATCAGTATAATCTCTTATTTTTTCTATTGAATTGCCTGGCCTAATATAATCTTCACTTTTACTATATACTACTCCTGTAAATGTACTTTCTCCAGGTACATAAATTCCACTTCCTGTTCCTTTTTGAACATAATCTACTGTTAGTGTTAATGTATTTGATTTTTGGTCTTCTGTTGCTGTTTCTGTTTTGGTTGGATCATACTCTATTTTTACTTTAAATGTTTTTTCATCTCCTACATTTAAATATTGTATATTTGCTTCTTCAATTATACTATATTTTATTACAGTATTTTTCTTAGCTGCTTTTAACTCTACTTTCTCTATTTCTGCATCTACGGTTCCTTCATTAGCTACTGTTATTGTATAAATTATATAATCTCCTGGATATTTTAAATCTGTGTTTAGTTTTGCTGTTGTTTTATTTTCTACAGCCCCTGTTCCTGTAGCTCCTCCTACTTTTGTTCCCTCATCTTCTGTTCCTGGTGCTACATCTTTGATATATACATTCCAATCTGAATCAATAGATGATGTATCATTGATTTGTAATTGCTGACTATATGCTGCAAAACCTATTCCCATTATTACTACTAATGCGAACATCATTATTAATATAT
>CASPVX010000037.1 GCA_949425575.1 uncultured Bacilli bacterium | reverse complement strand
TCACTTTTACCAGCCAGTTCAGGAACCGTTTTCGTAAGTTATTGGGATCGTGAATATCAATCTATTCCAAAAATGCTTGGAGATCAAGGGTACCGTACATTTAGCATGCACGCTAATAAAGGAAATTTCTGGAATCGTGAAGTAATGCATAAACAATTAGGATATGATAAATTTTATTATTATACAAAAGATTATGAAATTGATGAAACAATTGGACTTGGACTTTCTGATAAATCATTCTTTAAACAATCTGTGCCAAAAATAAAAGCTGAATATGAAAAATATGGTAAGTTTTATGCATTATTAATAATGCTTACAAACCATACACCATTTAGTGATATAACAGAACATAGTAATTTAGATTTAACTTATAAGTATAATAAAGTTGATCCAGAAACTGGTGAGGAAACTGAAATTGTTAATGATTATTTAGAAGGAACAGTTCTTGGAAATTATATTAAATCAGCACATTATGCTGATGAGGCTTTGGGTCAATTATTAGAAGATTTAGAAAAAGAAGGACTTTTAGATGATACTGTATTTGTTTTATACGGAGACCATGATGCAAAACTTCAAAAAAGTCAATATGATCATTATTACAATTATGATCCAGAGACTGATGGAACATTAAATAAAGATGATCCAAATTACAAAGAATTTACCAAATATGATTATGAATTAAATAGAAGAGTTCCATTTATTATTTGGACCAAAGATAATCAACAACATACAACTGTAAATGAGGTTATGGGAATGTATGATGTTTTACCAACATTAGGAAATATGTTTGGATTTGAAAGTCCTTATGCATTAGGACATGATATATTTAGTGTTAAAGACAATGTTGTTCCTTTTCCAAATGGAAATTGGGTAACAAATAAAATGTATTATGATAGTCAAAAAGGACAAGGTATTTTAATTGATAAAGATGCACTTATTAGTTCAGATTATATTGATAAAAATACTGAAAAGGCAGAAAAAATGGTATCTGTTTCAAATTCTATTATTGTTTATGATCTAATTAATAAAATAAAAGAAAGTGAAGAGATAAAAAATGGAAAGTAAAAAGAATAAAAAGCGTATAAGACGTATAAGTAAAAAGAAAATTACAATATTTGTTGCAATTGTAGTATTATTAATTTTACTTATTGTTGGCGGAATTCTTTTCCTAAACAAAGATAAAGGAAATGGTTCTAAAAAAACAAAAGAAGTAAAAACACTAGAAACAATAAAAGGTTATGATTATGAATTAAAAGAAAATGAAACTAAATATTATAAATCATTATTTAAAGAATTAAAAAAAGTTTTAGAAGCAGATGAATTAGATGAGGAAAAATATGCACAGTTAGTTTCACAATTGTTTATTGCAGATTTTTATAATTTAGAAAATAAAATATCAAAAAGTGATATAGGTGGAACACAATTTGTGTATAAAGATTTTCGCGAAGATTTTGAAAATATTGCAAAAACAACAATGTATAAACAAGTTGAAAGTGATGTTTATGGCGAAAGAAAACAAAAATTACCTGAAGTTACAAAAGCTTATGCTACTGTAGAAAAGGGTAGTTTCAAATATGGTAATAAAACAGATGATAAAGCATATATAGTTTCTTTTGAAATTGAGTATCCAGAAGATTTAGGATATCAAAAGAAAGGAAAAATAACTTTAATTCATAATGGCGATAAATTAGAACTAGCTGCACTGGAATAGGAAAGAAAAACTTTCCTTTTTTCGTATTTTGGTAACTGTTGTGTAGTAGCTTATATAAGTAAATGCATCCAGTAAAAGCTGTACTCAATTCTATTAATAATTTTTTATTAAAATATATTATTAAGGGACAAATATAAATTTATTTGTCTTTTTTTCGTTCTATAATTTTAAAAAAAACCATAAAATTTATTAATGGATTGGTGGGAAAATGTTTAGAGAATTTAAAAATTATATATTAGAACAAGATTTAGAAATTACTTTTAAAAAGAACTCTGTAATGATTGTAAATTATATAAGTATTGACCACTTTGAAAGTGAAAAAATTATTGTTAAATGTGAAGATAAAACAGTTATTATAAAAGGAGAAAACTTAAGAGTAAAAAAGCTTTTAAAAGATGAAATTTTAATTGTTGGAATTATAAAAAATATAGAACTCAGGTGATTTATGATTAATTTTTTAAGGCGCAAAATAATAATAAACGCTAAAGGACGTAATATAAAAAGATTTATAAAAAAGTTAAATGCTAATAAAATTGAACTATTAAAGATAGATTATATTAGTGATGGGGAAGTAAATGTTTTAATTTATAAAGACAATTATGAGAAAGTATTAGAACTCAAAAGTATATATGAAATTTTTGATACAGAAAGTTATGGCATTGGAAAAATAAAAAAAATAATGAAAGTTTGCAAATTTTTAATTCTAAGTTTTATAGTTGGACTAGTATTATTTATTATTCTTATCAATCTAGTATTTGATATAGAAGTTGTTCATAGTGATAAAGATTTGAGAAAATTAATTAGCAATGAACTTAAAGAAAGAGGAATTAAAAGGTATCATTTCAAAAAAAGCTATGTAGAAATATCTAAAATAAAAAATGAAATTATTAAAAAATATCCAAATAAAATAGAATGGATAGAAATTGAGGAAGTAGGTACCAAATATATTGTTAGAGTTGAGGAAAGAAAAATTAATAAAATAGAGGAAAATAATACACCTAGAAATTTAATTGCGAAAAAAAATGGGGTTGTAAAACAAATAATTAATCATAGAGGAGAACAAGTAATCGATTTAGATACATATGTAAATAAGGGCGAGCCAATTATAAGCGGGGAAATTTATTTAAACGAAAAGGTCATGGGAAAAGTGAAGGCTGAGGGAAAAGTATATGCAGAGGTGTGGTACAATGTAAAAACAACATATCCCTATACAAGTTATAAAGAAATAAAAACCGGAAAAAGAAAAAAAACATTAGTTTTAAATTTTTTAAACAAAGATATTGAATTTTCTTTAAACAAGTATGAACATAAAAAAAGTAAAGAAAAGGTAATTTTAAAAAATAATATAATACCAATTTATTTATCCTTAGATAATCAGGAAGAAACAAAATTAATTGATCAAGTATTAACGTTTGATGAGGCAGTAATTAAAGCAGAGGAATATTCTATTAAACAAATGGAAAGTAAACTAAATGGCAAGGAGTATATTATAAGGTCAAAAAATTTGAAAAGTGTCTTAAAAGATAGTAAAATAGAACTAGAAATGTTTTTTGCGGTTTATGAAGATATAACTGCATATATGGAAATTGGTGAAGAAGATGCTAAGAAATAGTTTATTAGAAATATTCTCTGAAACATGGCCAACAATAATACTTAGTACTGTTATTATTGTTAGCATGCGAATTGTAGATTTAATAAAAAATAAAAAGCAAGTGGTTTTGTATAGAGAACTGCTTTCTTTGCTTTTTGTAATATATGTTTTATGTTTGTTCTATGTAGTAACATTTCAGGATGTAAGTTGGTCAACATCTAACTTTGTTCCTTTTCAAGAAATGTTTAGATATGATTTTGGAAGTAGATTATTTATTAAAAATGTTTTAGGGAATATGCTATTATTTATACCATATGGTTTCTTTATGGCTTATTATTTAAAAATAAAAAAACCTATTTCAATTTTACTTTTATGTTTATTAGTTTCAGGAACAATTGAAACAACCCAACTTTTAATTGGAAGAGTATTTGATGTTGATGATATTTTATTAAATATTATTGGTGGTATGATTGGATTCTTATTATATAAATTGCTTGAAGATATTAAAGATTTACTTCCGCCAATATTGAAAAAGCCAATTATATATAATATAATAATCGTAGTTTTAATTATATTATTTATTCTTTATTTATCTAATATAATTAGTGTGGGTGTGTAATATGAATGTAATAGAAGTTTTTAATCAGACTGATCAAAAAATAGATTTAGAATATATTAAAAAATTAAGTGATTTTACATTAAAAAAAGAATCTGTGGATAATGGAATTGTAAATATTATTTTAGTTGATGATGACTATATTCATGAAATTAATAAAAACTATAGAAAAATAGATAGAGTAACTGATGTTATTAGTTTTGCTTTGGAAGAGGAAGAAACAATAAATTTTGAGTTTGGAAGATTACTTGGAGATATTTATGTATGTATTCCTCAAATGAAAAGACAAGCTATTGAATATGGCCATAGTGAAAAAAGAGAATTATCATTTTTAATTGTACATGGAATTTTACATTTGCTTGGATATGATCATATGGAAAAAGAAGATGAAAAAATAATGTTTGCAAGGCAGGAGTTGGTATTAAATGAATACGGTATCACGCGATAAATTAAAACAAAGAGGATTGAAAAGATTAATCAATAGTTTTTCATATGCAGTAGATGGTCTTAAATATGCCTTTAAATATGAACAAAACTTAATAGTTCATATAATAGTTACAATTTTGGTTATTGTTTTAGGAATAATTTTTCATATTAGTGCATATGAATGGGCGATGTGTGCATTTGCTATTGGGCTTGTCATAGCTACAGAATTAATTAACACAAGTATTGAGGCAACAATTGATTTAGTTAGCCCAGAATATAACAAATTAGCAAAAATAGCAAAAGATACTGCAGCAGCAGCAGTACTAGTTTTTGCACTAACTGCAATTATTGTAGGTTTAGTAATATTTTTACCTAAAATAATTGTCTTTGTAAATACATTATAAGGAGGTAAAAATATGAGAAGTGGTTTTGTTTCTTTAGTTGGAAGACCAAATGTAGGGAAATCAACTTTACTTAATAAAATTATTGGTAGTAAAGTTGCTATTACATCTTCTAAACCACAAACAACAAGAAATATAATTCAAGGAATATATAACGAAGAAGATACACAAATTATATTTGTAGACACACCAGGGATCCATAAACCTAACCATAAACTTGGAAAGGTTTTAAATAAACAGGCTTATCATAGTGTTCGAGATGTAGAAGCCATTTTATTTTTAGTAGACGCAAAAGCTGGTATGGGAGCTGGAGATAAATATATATTAGAAAATTTAAAAAATAGTGATATTCCAGTTATTTTAGTTATTAATAAAATTGATGGAATGTCAAATGATGAAATTTTTCTTAAAATAAATGAATATAAAGATTTATATGATTTTGCTGATATTGTTCCAGTTTCAGCACTAAAGAAAAAAAATGTTGATACTTTAATAAATGTTATAAAGAAATATTTAACAGATGATATTAAGTATTATGATGATGATGCAATTACTAATCGTAATAAAGATTTCCAAATAAGTGAGATTGTAAGAGAAAAATTATTTAATTTAACAAATGATGAAGTGCCACATTCAATTACATGTATTGTGGAAGATATGAAAAAAGATAAAAACAAATATATTATTAATGTTTTAATAATTGTTGATCGTGATTCACTAAAGAAAATTGTAATTGGTAAAAATGGTGAAATGTTAAAAAAAGTTGGAACTATGGCTAGAAAAGAAATAGAAGAGTTATTAGATGCAACAGTATATTTAGAATTATATGTTAAAACAATAAAAAAATGGCGTGACCGTGAAAAATATTTAAATGAACTTGGTTACTATGATTCTTTTGAATAAAAGCTAGAGATAGCTTTTATTTTTATGGTATAATTTATATAGGTGATATATATGAAAAGAAAAGATTGCTTAGATAAAATAGATTCATTAATGAACTGTTATTTAAAGCTTGCAGAAGATTCTGATTATGCTTATCATAAAACTATGTGTTTAGAAGATGTTTCGGATCCAGTACATTTAGAAGTTTTTGAAAAAATAAAAACAAGTGCATTAGAAAATTCTATCCCAGAAGTAGATATGCTTATAGAGAAGGTAATTCAAATAATCAAAGATTTGCTAGATACAGAACAGTTTACATTATCAATTGGATTTAATGATGAATTAAAATATATTTTTGATAATGTTAGAATCTGGATAGATAAAAATGGAATTATTTTAATTGGCATTGAACTTAGACCTAGAAATAGAATAGAAAAAGAAGTTCCAGTTGTAGTAGAACCATTTGTATGTATTTTACCTGGGGATGAATATTATGATGAATTTATTGAAAAATTATCAAAACCATTTGATAAATACTTTAATAACGGATCAAAATTAATTTTAAAAAATAAATAAAAATTGAATAATAGATATATTTAATTACCACTATAATAATAGGACGGTGATTAAATGAACAATTTATGGAAAAAATTTGCTAAAACAGGAAAAATAGAAGATTATTTAAAATATAAAAACGCACAAAGAGAAGGTTAATGTTATGGAAGAAGTAGAAGGTATTGTTGTAGATGAAAAATCTTACAGTGAAACAAGTAAAATTTTATATATTATAACTAAAGAACATGGTTATATAAGTGTACTATCTAAGGGATGCAAAAATATAAAAAGTCCACTCAGAAGTGTTTCGACAAGACTTACCTTTGGTAAATTTATTATTTATTATAAAGAGGGAAAACTTTCTACTTTAAAAGAAGTAAGTGTTATTAATACATTTAAAAATATTAAAAAAGATATTAATAAAATTAGCTATTCTGCATATTTATTAGAACTTAGTAGTGGTGTAGTTAAACAAAATAATGATATAACTATTTTCGAAAACTTAATAAATGCATTGATTAAGATAGATGAAGGATTTGACCCATTAGTTATTATGAATATTTTAGAATTAAAATATTTAGAATTACTTGGTGTTATGCCAGTGATTGATGAGTGTGCTCTTTGTGGCAAAAATACAGGTATTGTAACTTTATCTAGTTATCGTGGTGGTTATGTTTGTGTTAACTGTCATACAAATGAAAATGTTGTATCTGATAAAACAATAAAATTAATTAGAATGTTTTATTATGTAGATATTTCTAAAATTTCAAAATTAGATGTAAGTGAAAAATGTAAAAATGAAATTAATAAATTTTTAGATGATTATTATAGTAGGTATACAGGGCTATATTTAAAAAGTAAAAAGTTTATTCAAAATTTACAAAAGATAAACAATTAAGGTTTGTCTTTTTAATTGGACTTTTTAATGCTTTTATGTTAGTATATTACAAGTTTAAAGGAGGAATTATATGACTGAAAAAGAGATGATTATTTACTTAAACAATTTATGTAATTTTAATAATTTGAATGGTAATCAATTAGAACAAATTGTTTTAGGAATAAAAAATAAAATTCCTCTTAACTGTATAAAAATATATGCATCTGAAAGTTATGATGAAAATCAAATGAAGCAAATTCGTGAAGGCTTTAAAAATGGTTTGTCATTAGAACAAGTTATTATTTATGCAGATCCGCAATACGATTTTAGACAAATGTATCAAATAAGATTGGGTTTAGAATATGGTTTAGATATTGAGTATGTCAAACTATACTGTAAACTTCATTTTTCACATCTTATTATGGAGGAAATACGTTTAGGTCTAGAATACGGTTTATCACTAGAACAGATTCAATTTTATAGTGACGAAAATAAAAGATATGATGCTTCACAAATGATGCAGATACGTTTAGGTTTTGAACATGGATTAACACTAGAACAAATTCAATTTTATGCATTAGGAAATAATGAGTGTTCATTTATGAGGCAGGTTAGGGTACTTTTTGAATTTGGATTATCTATGGAACAAGTATTAGAGTTAGCTAGTGAAAAGTATGATTATGCGAGTAGAGAAAATATTATCGTGGAATTTTCTAAAAGACAGAGTGAGAATAATACATTAAAAAAACTAGTTCGTTAATATTGCTGAATGAAAAAAGCTTGACAAAAAAGTTAACATCACATAAAATGATATTGTATATTGAAAGACGAAGACGGGCGTGGAAAACCCAGAGTCATATAGTTAAAGCTGATTCTTTCTAGAATAAGTAAGGTGGAACCGCGGGAATACTCGTCCTTACATTAAGAAAGGGTCTTTTTTTATTTTAAGGGAGGAATAAATATGGAAAAATTAACAATGGAAAAACTAACTAGTGTTTGTAAACAATATGGTTATATTTTTCAAGGGAGTGAAATTTATGGAGGCCTTGCGAATACATGGGATTATGGACCATTAGGAACTGAACTTAAGAATAATGTAAAAAAAGCATGGCATAAAAATTTCATTCAAGATAATATGAATAGTTATGCAGTAGATGCAGCAATTTTAATGGCACCAAGAGTATGGGAAGCATCAGGTCATGTAGAAAGTTTTTCAGACCCTTTAGTTGACTGTAAGGAATGTAAAACAAGACATAGAGCGGATCATTTAATTGAGGGTTTTGATGATACAGTTATTGCTGATCAAATGACAAATGAAGAAATGATAAGTTTTATTAATGAACATAAAATCATATGTCCTAATTGTGGAAAACATAATTTTACAGATATTAGAGAATTCAATTTAATGTTTAAAACAGAAAGAGGAGTAACTGAAGGTAATAAAAATACAATTTATTTAAGACCAGAAACAGCTCAGGGAGAGTTTGTAAACTTTTTAAATGTAGCTAGAACAATGCGTGCAAAAGTACCTTTTGGAATTGGTCAAATTGGTAAAGCGTTTAGAAATGAAATTACACCAGGAAATTTCACTTTTAGAACTATAGAATTTGAACAAATGGAGCATCAATTGTTTTGTAAACCCGGAACTGATAGTGATTTTTATAAAGAATATAAACAAAAGGAAATGGATTTCTTTGTTAATTTAGGAATAAATAGTGATAATTTAAGATTTCATGATCATGATAAATTAGCTCATTATGCTAAAGAAGCATGTGATGTAGAATATAAATTTGATTTTGATTTTGGTGAAATAGGTGGAACTCATAATCGTACAGATTATGATTTGAAACGTCATGAAGAATATTCTACTAAACCAATGCAATATTTGGATCCTGAAACAAATGAAAAATATACACCATATGTAATTGAATCTTCAATAGGGTGTGATAGGGCAACTTTAGCATTCCTTTATGATGCATATAAAGAAGAAACTTTAGAAGACGGAAGCACAAGAGAAGTTATGAGTTTTCACCCATATCTTGCGCCATATAAGGTAGCAGTTTTACCGCTTGTAAAAAAATATCATACTGATAAAGCGTTAGAAATATATAATTTATATTCTAAAAATTTTATGACAACATATGATGAGACAGGAAATATTGGTAAAAGATATAGAAGACAAGATGTCGCAGGAACACCTTTCTGTATTACCGTTGATGATGAAACAATTAATAATGGAACAGTAACTGTTAGAGACAGAGATACAATGGAACAAATTACATTAAAAATTGATGAAGTTATAAATTATGTTAATGATAAAATGAAAATTTAAAAGCATTCTAAATGCTTTTATTTTTTGTAAACGAGGAATTTTCTAAATTTAAAGGTGAAAAGGGAAGTTTTGATATATGAAAACGTCAATTTTACATATACAAATTTGGGTAGTATATTATATAATAAAATATTAAAACCATTAGAAAAAAATCTAATGGTTTTTATTTCTTATAAATTCTCTAAGCATTTTAGTTAGTGCTCTTTTTTCAATTCTAGATACATAACTTCTAGATATCCCAAGTTCTTTAGCAATCTCTTTTTGAGTGATTTCATCCTTCCCATCTAAACCATAACGTTTAATTACAATTTCTTTTTCTCTATCAGTTAAAACATTAAAGTACTTTTTTAGGTGTTTTAAATTATCTGAATTATGAATATCAAGTGCAAAATCGGGGTTTGGTGTTTTTAAAATATCCATAAATGTTATTACGTTACCTTCTTTATCATAGCCAACACTTTCATCAATACTAATATTTTTTGTATTTTTCTTTTCGCTTCTAAAATGCATTAGTATTTCATTTTCAATACATCTAGCACAATATGTTGTTAATTTGGTTTTATGTTTAGGTGAGTAACTATCTATTCCTTTAATAAGTCCAATTGTTCCAATACTTATTAAATCATCAGCATCTTCAATTCTGTGATCGTATTTCTTTACTATATGTGCTACTAATCTTAAATTATGTTCAATTAATATATTTCTAGCATCTATACTTCCCATATAATATTCTTCTAAATATTTTTGTTCTTCTTCGTTTTTTAATGGCTCTGGAAAAATATTATTAGAATATGAAGCCGTAAATAAATAAAAATCTTTAAATAACTTTTTTAATAGATTAATCATAAAGCATCCTCCTAATAAAAATTTTATTGTTTTTATTAAGGAATAGAACAAAAAAAGAAAGATTTCTCTTTCTAAAATAACATAAACATATAAGCACCCATTAAGGCTCCGCAGGTAATGGCTGTATAAACAAAAGCCTTAAAAAATCCTGTATCAAATGTATGATTATTTTCCTCATTATTAATTGTAGGTACTACTGGTGTTTCAGGTACATTAGGATTTTTGAAACTTAATGTTTTTGGTTTTCCACCATCAACTAATTGTTCTTTTTCTTCTTCTGGCTCTTTAGCCTTTACAGAGGCTTCTTCAACAGACATATTTGGGTTTTCTTCAAGTATAATAGCAACGTCTTCTAAATCACTAATTACATTAAGCGTTTTTGTTATAGTTTCTTTGATATTATGTGACTGTTCATAGCTTTTTAATTTTTCAATTTGGTCAGCTAAATGTTTTTGAGCTTCTACAATTTTTAATGTTTCAGGATTGTTATACTTGATAGTTTTATTATTATCTTCTAAATCATTTTGATTAGTAGAGTCTATTAACTCATCTTCCTCTAATTCATCCATCCAACCATTGTATGCCATAATTACGCCTCCTATTCTAATAAACATTATACTATATT
>CASPVX010000036.1 GCA_949425575.1 uncultured Bacilli bacterium | reverse complement strand
TTAATAATTTTACTAACATTACCCATGTCACATCTACCTTTTAATTTAGGGTTTAAATATCCCATAAGTTTTCCCATATCTTTCATGCTTTCTGGTTTAATTTCATTAAATGCTTCTTCGATAATACTATTAACTTCTTCTTCTGATAATTGTTCTGGTAAATATTTTTCAAGAATTTCAATTTCACTTTGTGTCTTATCTATTAAATCTTGTCTACTACCTTTTTCAAATTCAACAATTGATTCTTTTCTAGTTTTAATTTGTTTTGAAACAATTGAAATTACTTCTTCATCAGAAAGTTCTTTTTTAGTATTTAATTCTTCCATTTGAATAGCACCTTTTAACATTCTAATAACTGTTAATACCTCTTTATCTTGGGCCTTCATTGCAGTTTTTAAATCTTCTAAAATTTGATTTCTCATATTTTCCTCCTTTTTATTTTAAAAGAGCCATAAGGCTCTTAATAACTATTTCTCTCTCTGCGTTCTCTTCTTCTTGTGTTTTTAACGCCTTCTTTTTTGGCGTTTCTTCTTTTAACTCCTGGTTTTAAATATCCTTGAGTTCTTTCCTTAAGTTTAGCGCGGGAGCCGTCTTTATCAATTTTTAAATTTCTAAGTGCACCTTCAACGTTACCATTATGAACTACAACCTTTGTCATAAAAATCCCTCCCTTCTGCTTTCATTAGGTATTATAACACCTCTAAAAAAAAATAACAAGTATTAATCCTTTATTTTAAAGGAAAAAGACTCCAAAAAGTCTTTTATATTGAACATATTTTATTAGATGATATTCGCCTGATAGCTGAACCTATAGCTCTACCTAAATCTAAAAGCGTGGTTACTCCCTTGGTTAAAGCATTTACAAATGTAGCTGTTATAGTTCCTCCAGTTATGCTTTGAAGTTGTGATTTAGATAAAATTATTCGTGACATTTAAGTGGTCTTAAGTAGCCATCAACTATTCCTGAAATGACAACTACTAATCCTCCAATTAATAATCCAAGTCCATAACCACCGCCAGTAACATCTAATAGTTCTTCATTTTTTAATTTTTGCATACAATCTCTCCCTTGTTTTTCTTTTCATCAAAAGTAACTTTTCCATTTTCTAATTTAATGACTCTATCAAATAAATCTACATTATCAAATCTATGAGAAACAACAATGATTGTTTTTTCCTTATAATTTGAAAATAATCTTTTTAAAATTCTCCTTTCTAAAGATAAATCCATCTGACTAAATCCTTCATCGATTAATAAAATATCAAAGTCTTTCATAAGCACTCTAGCCAAAGCAATTCTCTGTCTTTGACCGCCACTTAGATTTAGTCCATTTTCTTCTATTAATTGATATAAATATAATTCATTTTTTAAAATTTCTTTTAAATCACAAATCTCTGTTACTTTTTCTAAGTTACTATCATTATCAAGAAACAAGTTATCTTTAAGCGTTCCTCTAAATAGTTTTTCATTATTTGATATATAGATAATTTCTTTATTACCTCTTTTTATAATTCCTTTATCTGGATTATAATATTTCATTAAAAGTTTAAGCATAGTACTTTTTCCACTTCCACTTTTTCCCATCACTAAAACTTTTTCTGATTTTTTTATATTTAAATTTATACCTTTTAAAACTTCCTTATTATTAATATTCAAACAAACATCTTTCATTAAAATGTTTTTACACTTATCATTCTTAATTTTTTTGTTTTTATATGAAATGATATCTATAATTCTTTTGAAGGAGATGAACGAATCATTAAATTCTAAATCTAAATTAAGAATGTTTTTCATTGAATTTGTAAAATATGAATAAAGTATTATAAATGTAATAAAGTTTCCAAATCCTATTACATTTTGTTTAAAAAAATATAAACCTACAGATGTAATACATAAAATACTTAATGAAAAAATCAAATCTTTATGAAAATCTAATTTGTTATAATCGCGCCCTAATTTAAATAAACTTTTATTAAAAGATGAATACTTTTTTTGAAAATTATTTACTATTTTTGTCTCTATTTTACTTCCCTTTATTGTTTCAAATCCCTCAATTGCTTCTACCATATACGAAGTATTTTCAGAATTTTTATTTTTAGATATATCAATATACTTTTTGATTTTTTTATGATACTTAAACGAAATAAGAGTAATAATTAATAAGAAAAATAATGAAAGAAAGAATAATTTATAATTTAAATAAATTAAACAAAGTGAAGATAAAAAAATTAAAGGCAAATCAGTAAATAAAATTATAATACTACTAGTAATTAAGTTTTTTACGTTCTTTAAATCGTTTATTCGAAATGATATTTCACCAGATGTTCTTCCTTGATAGTAACTATATGGGAGGCAAATAATTTTTTCAAAAACAATTGTACTTAAATTATAATCTACTTTATTTGTAAGTTTTAGCAGCATGTTATTTCGAAAATATTCAAGTACTATTTTAAGCAAAGAAATAATCATAAATATAATCAATACTACTATTATTTGCTTGGTAACGATGATAGTCTGAAAAAAGAAAGAATTTATTATTGATAAAATTGTTATTGTAAAAGATAAGATACCAATTAGTATTATTTTTTTTATAAAAGGTTTTGTGAATGTAGAAATAAAAGAATAAGGATCTATAGTTTTTTCATTTAATACTTTTTTTATAGGGTACATTATAATTACAATACTTGTCCAAATTTTTAAAAAATAATCTATACTAATCCATCTAAGGCCTTTAGCAGGATCTCCAATTAATATTTTTTTATTGGCATAGTCTATTTTATATATAACAATAAAATGTTTATAAACTTTATCAACTATAACATGGGCAATTACTGGAAGTGGTTTTATATTATCTATAGTAGTTTTAATTCCATATGAATTAAACCCTAAATATTTTAGTGTTTCAATTATGTTGTAAGCTGATGTACCATTTTTAGTTGTTTTTAAAAATTCAGACAGTTTAATTGGATTAATATTACCTTTATAATATTTCAAAATCATCATAATACATGCATTCGCACAATCCTTAATTCCTTCTTGCATATATATAGGAAATTTCTTTTTCATTTTTACCTCCCTACTAATATGATAGTTTGTAGATATCCCAATTTCCTTTTTTTCTCTGAATTTTTTAGTTATTTTTTTTTAGTTTATAAGAAGTAATTTTTAGATTATCTTTATTTAAGTATTTTTGTATATTTTTATCGTTTTTCTTACATATTAATATTCCTATAGTTTTATTATGATTTTCATCTTTTAGTTCCATATCTATATAGTTAACATATAATTCTAATTGTCCTATATCTCTTGCTGTTAACTTATCAATTTTTAACTCTATTACAAAATATCTGTTTTCTTTTATATTAAAAAATAGTAAATCAATATATTTATAATTGTTTCCCACTTTTATTTTTACTTCACTGCCCACAAAAGCAAATCCCGCTCCTAATTCTAATAAAAACTTTTCTATTTGTTCTAGTATTACTTTTTTTAATGCTTTTTCATTTAAGTTTTCTAAAATAATTCCTTCTATATTTAATAAAAGTGGATCTTTTATTAGTTTAACCGAATCGTAACTTTTATTAAGTATTACCTTTTTCTTTACTTTACTATCCAATCTTTCAAACGCATTACTTTTTATTTCTTCGCTTAACTGTCTTACCGATAACTTATTTTCATTTACTAAATTAATATAATAATTTCTTTTATTTTCATCCTTTATTGGCAAAATATTTTTCATATGAGTCCATGACACGAAAAGTGGCCTCACTGAGGCCATTTTTGGAAAATACAAATATAACTTCCTCATTTTCTGCAAATTACTATAATCATAACCTTTCCCATAAAGTTTAGTAAGCTCCTTGCTCATTTCTTTTATAAATGAATTTCCATATTTAATTTTATCTTCTTTCATAGCTTTTACTATTTCTTTTCCAATATTCCAGTAAGTAAATAATTTATCATTTTCTATTTGAATATTTCTTTTTTTAGTTTCTACAATATTATTTTCTATTAATTTTTTTATACTTGTTACATATTTATTTTTTTCTATCATATTACCTCCCTACTAATATGATAGTTTACGCGTACCCTCTTTTCCTTTTTTATTTGAACTTTTTATAAAAATAAAAAATATTCAATTTTTGAATATTTTTATATTTTTTGATCCATATTTTTTATATTTTATTAATTCTAAATCAGTTTTTATATCTTCATTTTCATACTCACATACTATAATAGCACCTTCGTTTAATAAATCATTTTGGATTAATTTTTCTATAGATTTAGATACTAAATTTTTATCATAAGGTGGATCTAGAAAAATAATATCAAATTTTTCATTAAAACTATCAAGTGCTTTAGTGAAATTCATATTTAATATTTTATAATCTTCTTTTATATTTTTTAAATTTTCTTTTATCGTTTCGATTGGAATATGATTATTATCTACAAAATATACTTTTTGTGCGCCATTACTTAATGCTTCTATTCCAAGAGAGCCAGAACCAGCAAACAAATCTAAAACAATACTTCCTTCTAAATATGGAAATATCATTCCAAATAAAGATTCCTTTACTCTGTCCATAGTTGGTCTTGTACCATTAATATCAAAACCTTTTAATTTAAGTCCTTTATACTTTCCACTTATAATACGCATAATATCACCAATTAAATTTTACCACAAATATTATTTATTTTATCATTTTATTGCACTTATTACTTTTTCAACCATACTTATAGTGTCTAATGTTCTGGCAATTTTATCAGCACCAGTTAGTTTATATTTATCTTTTACTTCTGCTTCAAACTGTTTAAAACTTTCTGGATTTCTATTTAAATACTTATACCAATAAGAATTTTCTCTTAGATATCTTAAATAGTATTCATTACTTTTTATTTTAAGTTGTATATCTGTTCTCATTAATCCTCAAAATGTTTATATAGTGGTCTTGGCTTATATTCTTCTTTGGTTTCTTTATTTTTTCCAATGTCTTGAAATAAACCTAAAATTCTTTGCATACTATTAACACCATTTTGAATACTATCTAAATCTATATTTTTCATAAAATCGGTAACTGAAGCAGTAGATGCTATTGCAGCTCCTGCGGTTGCTACTCCTAAATAATCTTTCCATGCATTTTCATCTTCTCCGTATAAATCATGCATTTCATAAAATTTTTGCCATGTCATACTGCCATCTTTAACATAAGTAATTAATTTAGGGTTTTTTCTTACAAATTCTTTAAATTCTTCTTTTGCCATTTTATCACCTAACAAATTATATGTAATTAAAAATAAAAAAAGAAACAAATTTGTTTCTTCTATTTAAATAATTGCAATTGTTCTTTTGTAACTTTGGAAAATAAATTATTTTCACTATTACTTAATGTTCCAAATTCATTAATTTGATATTCTCCATCATGTATACAATCTTCTTCGAATGTAGTATCACATTTTAGAACTAGTTTATTATCATCAAAAGTATATGTACCTTTACTTGTATGTAAATCTGCACAATCTGAGGCTTCTTTAACCTCATAAGAACCATTACTATTAATTAAAATTTCAAAAGTAAAACCTTTTTCTTGTGTAGGATCTTCTGATTTACATTCTGTTGCATCAATATTGTAAATTTGCCCATATTTATATAAACCTGCTATATTAACTTTTTCAGACCCACTTTGTTCTTCATTATTTTCTTTATTAACATCTAGTTTTTGAGTAGTTTTATCTTCTTCATTTTTCTTTTCGTCCATTACCTTATCATACACAATATACCCTGCAAGTCCTAAAACAATTAAAACTAAAATAACTATTGCTATTGTTTTTCCTTTACTTTTATTCCCCATACAATCCCTACTTTCTATATTTATCTTATCATAATGACTATAACTATATATATACAATAATTTCTTTTTTCTGTTTTGTAAAAAAATGTATACAAAAAGAGTAAGTATTATACTTACTCTACTTTAAAATCATCTATAAAATCACTTATAGTCATCATTTGCTGATCTATTTGATCTAACGAAACAGAAGCCTTTTCTATTACCTCAGGTTTTTCTAAATCCTTTTTAATAAATGATTTAAATATAGGTGTTTTACTAATAGAAGATCCTGTTTGATAACGGTCACAAATAGGAAGTTCAGTTACTTTTAAATAATTTATTTCATTACTTAAAATTCCTAAATCTACTTTTGCATTTATTATAAAACTATTTATTATTTTATATGGATTTGTTTTTACATCTCTTACAAGTAATACACCTTTTCTTGCCCTAGATGTTTTTTCAAATTCGTCCATTTTAATACGCTTACCTGTATTTTTATCAGTAACAACGGCAACGTAAGCTGCTTCATCAAATGAATGGCCACTTACTACTTCGTCATCTTTTAAATTAATCGCTTTGACGCCACTACCACGAATACCTGTAATTGGAACTTCTTCAGTATCATATCTCAACCCAAAACCATTTTTAGTAGTTATGAATATTTCCTTATCACTTAAAGAAACGTTAGTGATTCTATCATCACCTTTTAGTTTCATAAGAGTTATTGGTTTTGAATATCTTTGAACTTTTAAGTCAGCTAAACTTGTTTGTTTAACCATTCCATTTTTACTAAATGATAAAAATTTAATATCATCAGCAAATTCTTTAGCTAGATAAGATCCAATGATGTTTTCATCTGAACTAATAGTAATTATATTACTTATATGTTTTCCTAAATCTTTCCATTTCAAATCTGGAAGCTCATAAACTGGAATATATAAGTAATTTCCTAAATCTGTAAATAAAATTAATGTATCCATAGTATTTGTTTCGTAAATACCTATTGGATAATCTAGTTCTTTAAGACCAGTTTCTTCTGTATTACTTGCAGCATAACTTCTAGTTGAAACTCTTTTTACATAACCTTCATTTGTAATTACTACAATACAGTCTTCCTTTGGAATTAAAGACATTTCATCGATTTTAACTTCTGTAACTTCATCTTTAATTTCTGTTTTTCTTGGTGTTGCATATTCTTTTTTAACTAATTTAAGTTCTGTCTTCATAACATGTTTTAATGCTTCTTCATTTTCTAAGATTTGTTTGTAAATAGAAATATCTCTTTTTAATTTTTCCATTTCTTCTTCAAGCTCTTTAACATCAGTATTACTTAATCTATAAAGTTGTAAAGTAACAATTGCGGTTGCTTGCTCTTCAGTAAATGAAAATTCTTTCACTAAATTAGCAATTGAATCAGATTTGTTTTTACTAGATCTAATCACTCTAATTACTTCATCTAAAATAGATAAAGCTCTAATTAAACCTTCTACAATATGCATTCTAGTTTCAGCAACTTTTAAATCATATTTTGTTCTTTTCGTAATAACTTCTTTTTGATGAGCAATATAAGCATCTAGTATTTGTAAAATACCTAAAGTCATTGGTCTTCTATTTACGATTGCAACTACGTTGTAATTATATGAAACCATCATATCAGTATTTTTAAGTAAGTAATTGATTATTAATTCTTCGTTCGCATCTTTCTTTAAATCAATAGCAATTCTAAGACCAGTACGATCTGATTCATCTCTTGCTTCACTAATACCTTCTACTTTTTTATCGATTCTAATTTCATCGATTTTAGTAACTAAATTTTTCTTATTAACTTCATAAGGAATTTCAGTAATAATAATTTGCCTTTTATTTTTAGTTCCTTCTACTGTATATTTACATCTTACATTTACTTTTCCTCTACCTGTAGTAAAAGCATCTCTAATACCTTTAATGCCTTCTGCTACTCCTCCTGTTGGAAAATCAGGACCTTTTACAATATCTAATATTGTATCTAAATGACAATTTGGACTATCTATTCTTTTAATAGTTGCATCTATTACTTCACCTAAATTATGAGGCGGAATATTAGTTGCATATCCTGCACTTATTCCTGTAGAACCGTTTACAAGTAAATTTGGAAATTTAGCAGGAAGTACTGTTGGCTCAAGCATTGTATCATCATAGTTCAAGGCCATTAATACAGTATCTTTGTTTATATCTTTTAAAAGTTCATTTGCTATTTTAGTAAGTCTTGCTTCTGTATAACGCATAGCAGCGGCTCCATCACCATCCATAGAACCATTGTTACCTTGCATTTCTACAAAACATTCATTATTTTTCCACCACTGACTCATTCTTACCATTGCTTCATAAATACTTGAGTCTCCATGTGGATGATATTTACCCATGATATCTCCAACAGACTTAGCTGATTTTCTTGTAGCTTTATCATAAGTGTTTCCATCTTTATACATTCCATATAGAATTCTACGTTGAACCGGTTTTAATCCATCTCTTACATCTGGAATAGCTCTATCTTGAATGATAGCTTTAGCATACTGAGCAAAGCTTTCACCCATTATATCTTCAAGTGCATAATCATGTATTCTTTTTATTGCTTCTTCCATAATTACCTCCTACATTTCATAATTATCTTCTAATGTAAATTCAACGTTTTCTTCTATCCATTGTTTTCTAGGTTCTACTTTATCTCCCATTAATACACTTACTCTTTTTTCAGCAAGTGAAGCATCAGTTAAATTAACTTTTTTAAGATGTCTTTTTTCTGGATCCATAGTAGTTTCCCAAAGTTGTTCAGGGTCCATTTCACCTAAACCTTTATATCTTTGTTTTTCTAATTTTATTTTATGTTTACTTCTAATTTCTTCTGCGCCTTTATCATCCCATGCATACCCATAAACTTTATTTCCGCTTTTAAGTCCATATAAAGGTGGCATTGCAATATATAAATGCCCATGTTCTATAAGTGGTTTCATATAACGATAAAAGAAAGTTAAAAGAAGAATTTGAATATGCGCTCCATCATCATCGGCATCGGTCATAATAATAACTTTATCATAGTTTACATCATTAACATCAAAATCGCTACTAACTCCAGCACCTATTGTATGAATCATTGTGTTTATTTCTTCATTTTTTAATATATCTTCAAGTTTCGCTTTCTCTGTATTTAAAACTTTACCTCTAAGTGGTAAAATGGCTTGGAATTTTCTATCTCTTCCTTGCTTTGCAGATCCACCAGCTGAATCTCCTTCGACTAAGAAAAGTTCATTAATTTTTGGATTTTTGCTTTGTGCTGGTGTTAATTTATCACTTAGTGATCTTTCTTTTTTACCTTTACCTTTTCCATTACGAGCTTCGTCTCTAGCTTTTCTAGCAGCTTCTCTAACTTGTTTAGATTTTACCATTTTTTCTAGTATTTTAGTAGCTGATTCCTTATTTTCTTCTAAGAAAAATTGAAGTTTTTCTGAAACAATATTATCAACAACTGTTCTAGCAATTGGTGTCCCTAACTTTCCTTTTGTTTGTCCTTCAAATTGCAATAGTTTTTCTGGTATTTGAAGTGACACAATAGCTGTAAGTCCCTCTCTTGTATCAGGGCCTTCTAAATTTTTATCTTTTGGTTTTAAATATCCATTACTTCTAGCATAATCGTTAAAGACTCTTGTGATAGCTGTTTTAAATCCAACTTCATGAGTTCCACCATCGCCAGTTTTAACATTATTAACAAAGGAAATAATATTACCAGAATAAGTATCCGTATATTGAAATGCAACTTCAACATTAATTCCTTCTTTCATCCCCTCAAAGTCAACAACTTTATGTAATGTTTTTTTATCATCATTTAAATAACTAACAAATGAATTTAGACCATTTTCATAATGATAAATTTCTTCTTTTTCGTCTGCTTCATCAATTACTTCTATTGTTAAGTTTTTAAGTAGAAATGCACTTTCTTGCATTCTTTCACAAATGTTTGTAAATGAAAATGCTGTTGTAGAAAAAATAGTATCATCTGGCATAAAATGAACTTTAGTTCCTGTTCTGTTTGTTTTACCAATTTCCTTAAGTGGGATTACTGTATGACCGCCATCTTCAAATCTAATATAAAATTCTTTTCCATCTCTTTTAATATTAACTTCCATCCATTTAGAAAGTGCGTTAACTACAGATCCACCTACACCATGTAGTCCTCCTGATACTTTATATCCAGAAGTTTCAAATTTACCTCCAGCATGAAGAACTGTATAAATAACTTCCGGAGTACTTTTACCACTAGCATGTATTCCAACTGGAACACCTCTACCAAAGTCCTCTACAGAAATACTATTATCTTTATGAATTATAATTTTTATTTTATTTCCATAACCATTAATAACTTCATCAATACTATTATCAACAATTTCCCATACTAAATGATGAAGGCCCCTTTTATCAGTTGAACCAATATACATACCTGGTCTTTTTCTAACTGCTTCTAACCCTTCTAATATTTTAATTGAACTTTCATCATATTTTACCATGCTTATCACCATAATTAATTATACCAAAAAGGTATTTATTTTCAAAGGAAAAGTGTCAAAAAACGTATAAAGAAAAACTAACTTTCGTTAGTTTTATTCATAATAATATATTTATTTTTAGCTATTTATTGTATATGGGTCATCAATTGTTCCCTCTCCTGATAAAATTATATCAGATGTTAGATAAAGAACTGGTAAAACGCTGATACCACCATCCACTGAATAGGTACTAGAAATATATCCGTTACCACCCACAATTCGTATGTTAGTAGTGATATTTAAGAGCGGTGTTATCGTCCATAACCATCCTGATTGTGGCCACATCCAATTATTATTTGAACATACTGACTTACTACCATTATTATAAGCAACACTTAAACTTGTGCAGTCTGTACTGATTGTCGTTCTTAGTATATCAGTTACATTTATTAAACCTATTTTCCCATTCCATTTATATAATGCTTCCTGACTTATATCTGTAGCTATGTCATCTGTATTAGAGGAATCCCCTGGAGCCCCTATATTAAAATCATGATTTATTATATATTTAGAATCTTCGTTTATTGTTCTTAAGTATTCATTATTCAAATATGTATTTAATTCAGAATCTTTTAATACTGTTCCTATTTTACTTACATTTACAAAGTTATCACTTACAGTCCATGCATTACAGCCAGAACTTCCTTGGATGCAGTAAGTTCCTCCTGTTCCATTACTTGTATTATCTCGGTAACCCCTAGAATCAAATGTTCTTCTTCCTATATTATCCTTTTTTGCTATTTTAAGCGTTCCATCTTTTTCTATAGAAAGAATTCTCCAGGATTCATTATTAAATGTTATATAGTTATCTGGGTTTAATCCCTTATAAATATATCTTTCATCTTCATACTCGTCTTTATATAATCCATCATCTCCAGCTTCTGCAAGTGTTACTGTTTGTCCACCAAAACTTACAGTATTATCTGGAATAATAGCTCCTCCACCTGTTTTTTGTGTATATATAAATTCTAATGTTAATTTATTTGATTTTTCTTCTTCTGTTGCTGTTCCTGTTTTTGTAGGATCATACTCTACTTTTACATAAAAGTCATCGGTTGTTTTTGCTAATAAATCTTCGTTATATGAATTTTCTTTTTGTTCAGCTGCTACTTCATTCCATGTTACCTGATCATCTACACTATAATAATATTTTATTACTGTTCCTTCTTTTTCCATACTAAAGTTTATTTTCTCTAATACTGCATCTATTGTTCCATCATTAGCTACTGTTATTTTATATATTACATTATCTCCTGGGTATTTTAAGTCTGTTGTTAAATCTGCTTTTACGTTTGTTGCTTTATCTACTTTCCCACTTCCCGTTACCCATTCATCTGATACTTTTGGATCTACTGATTTTATATATACATTCCAATTTGAATCAATAGATGATGTATCTTTTATTTCTAATTGCTGACTATAGGCTGCAAATCCTATTCCCATTATTACTACTAATGCGAACATCATTATTAATATAT
>CASPVX010000035.1 GCA_949425575.1 uncultured Bacilli bacterium | reverse complement strand
GCACACGCTTGATAAGCGTGGGGTCGTAGGTTCAAGTCCTACCAGGCCCACCATTTTATTTGGCCTGTTGGTGAAGCGGTTAACACACATGCCTTTCACGCATGCATTCACGAGTTCAAATCTCGTACAGGTCACCATTTTGTTATTAATTTAAATTTTTATATAAATACTTTGAAGTGGAGAAGTAACATTAGATTCTATTTACAGAAAGTTAGATTGATGAGAACTAATATTGTGGCTAATGTGAAAAACACCACGGAGTTACTTATCGAAGTCATAGTAGAATAAGTCGGCTGTAATCCGTTACCATATTATAAGTTTTCTATATACTATAGAGAGATCGCTTTTTGCGATAATTAAGGTGGTACCGCGGATACAGCTATTCGTCCTTATTTAGAGGATTTATAGCTGTGTTTTTATTTATTTGCCTAATTAGCTCAGTTGGTAGAGCACTCGGCTGTTAACCGATAGGTCGTAGGTTCGAGTCCTACATTAGGCGCCATTATATTTGCCTGATTAGCTCAGTCGGTAGAGCACTCGGCTGTTAACCGATAGGTCGTAGGTTCGAGTCCTACATCAGGCGCCATTTAAAATATAAATGAACATTGTTCATTTTAATATATTAGGTAGGTGGGTATTAAATCCTACTTACCTGTTTTTTATATAAGGAGGAAAACTATGGCAAGCGAAAAATTTACTAAGGAAATGGTTAATGATTATGCAGATAAATTATTAATAGGTCTTACAGAAGAAGAAAACCAAATGGTTTTAGATGAATTTGAAATAATTGATGCAAATATTGATTTAATTAATGAAATTCCAAATATTGAAAAAGTAGAACCAATGACACATGCCCTAGATAATTTTGAATGTGATTTTAGAGAAGATGTTGTTGAGGAGTCTGTTCCAATTGATGAGTTACTTGCAAATTGTGATGAAACAGATGGTGATGAAGTAGAAGTACCAAGGATGGTGGGTTAATATGGAATATATGAACAAAGGACTTGTAGAAATCCATGAAGCTTTAAAAAATGGAGAGGTAACAAGCGAAGAACTTATAAAAGAATCATTACAAAAATCTCATGAAGTGAATGAAAAATGTAATGCTTTTGTAACAATCTTAGATGATGCTAAAGGTATAAACGTAACAGATGATATTTTATCTGGAATTCCTTATGGTATTAAAGATAACTATAGTACAAAAGGTATTTTAAGTACAGGATCATCTAATACATTAAAAGATTATGTTCCATTCTTTACAGCAACAGCAATTGAAAATTTAGAAAAACATGGAGCGGTAGCTACAAATAAAACTGTTATGGATGAATTCGGTATGGGCGGAACTGGAACTACAGGACACACTGGTATAGTTAAAAATCCATGGGATAAGGCAAGAATGTGTGCTGGATCTTCTGCAGGAAGTGCAGCAGCAGTAGCAGCTGGTGTATATCCATATGCAACTGGAAGTGATACAGGAGATTCTATTAGAAAACCCGCTGCTTATTGTGGTATTGTTGGATATAAACCTACATATGGAATGATTTCTCGTTACGGATTATTTCCTTTTGCCAGTAGTTTAGATCATTGTGGAGCCCTTACTAGAAGTGTTGAAGATGCTGCTATTGTTACAGATGCAATGAAAGGCATTGATAAAAATGATATGACAAGTTGGGATTCTAACAATATTAATTTATACGAAAGTTTAAATGGAAATGTTAAAGGTAAAAAACTTTGTTATATAAAAGAAATTTGTGATATTAATAATTATCCAGATGCAAACGATGAATTAAAAATGCATCTTAAAAACTTTACAGAAAAATTAGAATTATGCAAAAAGCTTGGTATGGAAGTAGAAGAAGTATCTGTAGATAAAGCATTACTTAATGCTATGCCATCAGTTTATGTTGTTATTTCATGTGCTGAAGCTACATCTAATATGTCAAATTTAACTGGATTTATTTTTGGACCAAGAGCTGAAGGAGATAAATGGGATTTAGAAATGAAAAATTACCGTACCAAAGGTTTTTCTCCACTTATTAAACGTCGATTTGTAATTGGTTCATATGTTCTTCAAGCACAAAATAAAGACCGTTATTTCCATAATGCACAAAGAGTAAGAAGACTTCTTGTAGATAAATGGAATGAACTATTTGAAAAATATGATGCAGTTATTCTTCCAGTAGGATCTGGACCAGCAAAGAAATTAGAAGGATCTAGTAATATATTAGATAAAAGTACACAAGTATTAGAAGAGCATCTTCAAGTTGGAAACTTTGGTGGATTTCCATCAATTACAATTCCAGATGGATTTATAGATGGGCTTCCTGTAGCTTTAAATATAACTGGAAAATGTTATGATGATGAAAATGTTCTAAATATCGCTTATGCCTTAGAAAAAGAAATGGATTATAAAGATATGGTAGCAGGGGAGGCAAAATAATGAAATATAAAGTTTTAATTGGACTTGAGATGCACTGTGAAATTAGTGAAACAAATACTAAAGTATTCTCAGGAGCAGCAAACACATATACCTCTCATCCAAATACAAATATAAGACCTGTTGATATGGCTTTTCCTGGGACACTTCCAGTTGTAAATAAAGAAGCTGTTAAAAAATCATTAATGGCAAGTATGATATTAGGGTGCAGTCAACCAGAATATGTTTATTTTGAAAGAAAAAACTATTATTATCCAGATCTTCCAAAAGGATTTCAAATTACTCAAGAAACAAAACCAGCACCAATTGGTATTTATGGAAAACTTAAATTTGAAGTAAATGGTGAAGAAAAAGAAGTTAGAATTAATAACTTACACTTAGAAGAAGATGCTGCTTCTTCAGACCATTATAATAGAAGTTCAAAAATTAATTATAACCGTGCAGGAGTACCACTTTTAGAACTTGTTACTGAACCAGACTTACGTTCAGCCGATGAAGCAGTTGCCTTTTTAGAAACAATGAGATCTATTTATCAATATGCAGGTATTAGTGAGGCAGATAGTAAAAAAGGTCAAATTAGATGTGATGTAAATGTTTCTATTATGGATGCAGATAAAGATGAAAATGATATGAGTAACTGGGGAACAAAAGTTGAAATTAAAAACGTTAACTCATTTGGCGGTGTAAGAGACGCAATTAATTATGAAATAGAAAGACAAACTGAATTAAAGGAACAGGGAAGATATGACGAAGTAGAACAAGAAACAAGAAGATGGGATGAAGATTCTATGTCAACTATACGTATGCGTAGTAAAGTTGATGCTATTGATTATAAATACTTTGTTGAACCAAATATTCCTAAAATCAAACTTTCTAAGGAGTGGTTAGAAGAAATAAGAAAAGAAATTCCAGAATTAGCTGGCGAGAGAAAAGAAAAATATATAAACGAATATGGTATTTCAGATTATGATGCAACTATATTAGTTAAAGAAAAAAATGTTGCTGATTTTTATGAAGAAGCAATTAAAGAAGGTACTGATCCTAAAAGCGCTTCTAACTGGATTACAACAAATTTACTTGGAAGTTTAAATAAATTGGAACTTACAATAGAAGATATTACATTAACTCCATCAATGCTTGCTGAACTTATAAAATTAGTTGAAACTAAAGAAATTTCATCTAAACAAGCAAAAGAAGTATTTGCTGATACTTTAACAAGCGGAAAAACACCAAAAGAAATAGTCAAAGAAAAAGGTATGACTCAAATGAGTGATGCCGGTGAAATTACTAAAATAGCAAATGAAGTATTAGATGAAAATGCTGAGCTTGTAGAAAAATATAAAGAGGGAAGAACTAATGTTGTTGACTTTATGGTAGGTCAAATTATGAAAAAAACAAGAGGTACTGCAAATCCAGGAATGGCAAGAAGTACTATCTTAGAGGAAATCGAAAAGAGGTGAGAAAATGAAAGCAAATATTTATAGAAGTATTCACTGTGGTGAAGTAAATGAAAAACATATTGGAGAAGTTATTAGAGTAGCTGGATGGGTTGAAAATATTAGAGACCATGGTGGTGTTATCTTTGTTGATCTAAGAGATGAAACAGGCGTAGTTCAAATTGTAAGTAATGATGATTCAATTTTTAATGATTTAACAAGAGAATCAACAATTTCTTTAGAGGGTACAGTTAGAATGCGTGATGAAGAAAACTTTAATTCTAAAATCAGCACAGGTACTATTGAAATTTTAACTAACGGTTTCGATATGCTTGGAAAAGCTAATAATGAGCTTCCATTCGAAATTATTACTTCAACAAATGTTAATGAAGAAACAAGACTTAAGTATCGTTATTTAGATATGCGTAATAAAAAAGTTCATGATAATATTAAATTTAGAAGTGAAGTATTAAAATTTATTAGAAATAAAATGGATAGTTTAAATTTTACAGAAGTTCAAACTCCAATTTTAACAGCATCTTCACCAGAAGGAGCTAGAGATTTTATCGTTCCATCTAGAAGATTTCATGGTAAATTTTATGCACTTCCACAAGCTCCACAAATCTTTAAAGAACTTTTAATGGTAGGTGGAATTGATAAATATTATCAAATTGCTCCTTGTTTTAGAGATGAGGATTGTAGAGCTGATAGAACTTTAGAATTTTATCAATTAGATTTTGAAATGGCTTTTGTTACAGAGGAAGATGTTTATGAAGTGGGGGAAGAAATTTTCTATAGTTTATTTAAGAATTTTTCTGATAAAGAAATTTCAGATAGACCATTTAAAAGAATTCCTTATAAAGAGGCTATGCTTAAATATGGTACTGATAAACCAGATTTAAGAAACCCACTTGAAATAATTGATTTAACAGAAGAATTTAAAAATACAACATTTAAACCTTTCCAAAAAAGTATTATTAGAGGTATTAAGGTAGATAATATTGCAGATAAACCAAATTCATGGTTTAATGAACTTGTAGACTATGCATCATCTATTGGTATGCCAGGAATAGGATATATTAGTGTGATGGATGATATGAGTTTTAAAGGACCTATTGATAAATTTTTAAGTGATGAAGAAAGAAATGAACTAATTAAAAAAGCTGAACTTAAAGAAGGAAGCGTACTTTTCTTTATTGCAAATAAGAAAGAAAAAATAGCTGCTAATTTTGCAGGTATGATTAGAACAGAGTTAGGTAAAAAATTAGAACTAATTGATCCAAATAAATTTGAATTCTGCATTATTAATGACATGCCTATGTTTGAATATAATGAAGAAGAAGGAAAATATGATTTTGGACATAATCCATTCAGTATGCCACAAGGTGGAAAAGAAGCTTATAATGGAAATATTGATGATATTTTAGCTTATCAATTTGACTTTGTATGTAATGGCTATGAAATGTCATCAGGTGCTGTTAGAAATCATGACTTAGATTTACTTATGAAAGGATTTAATTTAGTTGGTTATACAGAAGAAACTGTAAAAGATAAATTTAAATCTCTTTATACAGCATTTAGGTATGGAGTACCTCCTCATGCAGGTATGGCTCCTGGGATTGATAGAATTTTAATGCTTCTTAGAGATGAACCAAATTTAAGAGAAGTACAAGCATTCCCACCAAATGTTAGTGGCCAAGATAACATGATGGGTTCTCCTAGTGAAATTACAGAAACGCAGTTAAGAGAAGTTCATATAAAAATTAGATAATCATATGATTATCTTTTTTTATGATATAATATTAATAGGATGTGATGGATAAATGATTATTGGTATTGATATTGATGATACTTTAGTTAAAACAAACGAAAAGGCATTAGAAATTATAGAAAGAGAATGTATTCCTGGTAATGTAGATTATTATGAACAATTGGATGATGTTAGTGGTTTTATTAGAAATCATTTTAAAGAAATAGTTCAAACTGCAAAACTATATGATGGTGCAAAAGAGGTTATTACTAATTTACATAGTCAAGGTTACCGAATTGTTTTTGTAACAGCAAGAGCTACTTTGAGTGGGGCTGATACAGAGCAAGATACAATTGACTATTTAGAAAAAAATGGAATTCCTTATGATGCTATTTATATGAAAAATCATGATAAAGTAGATGTTTGTCTAGAAGAGGGAATAGATGTATTCATTGATGACAAAGAAAAAACTTTAAGAGGTTTAAATGATAAAGGTATAGCATGTATTAAAATGGCAAGCATTGACAAAGGAACTAGTGATTTTATCACTGTATCTAGTTGGGCTGAAATGCAGGATGCTATTGAAAAAATAGGTACAAATAAAAGGATAATATAATAAAAAATGTTACTTTAAAGTAACATTTTTATTTTTTCTTTTACTAAATAATTCATTTAATTCAGGAACTCCTATTCTTTTTTGAGGAATGAAAGATTCAAATGGATCATTAAATAATGCTTCTAATATTGTATGATTGTGCTGAGCATCATCAGCATAATAGATCATACTTATTACATATTCATTTTTTAAATCTTCGATATATTCTAATATTTGTTGGGGTTTAGTTTTAGGTGCCTTGTATATTAAACCATCTTCTATATAACCATCCTCAAAATATTGTCTTCCTAGGTTGATATGTGTATTATTTAAATACGAACAAAAAAACTCACTTTCTTTTAAAACAAGATCTATATTATCACTAGTTATAAATGAAAATATTAGTTTATCACTATTATCATTTTCGATAAGATCTTCCAAAAATTTAATAAAGGACATTAATTCACTGTAATCGATATCCTCATCACTAGTCTTACCTTTAAATGTACCTATAATATCACAGAAAAACACAGATGCTGTTTTCATATTTATTTCCCTTTCTTTTTCAATTATACTACTAATTTTATTTTTTGTCTGTTTTTTTATGATAATGATTTATTATAATCTACAAATTATTGATTATGGCTTTTTAATTGTGTTATAATTTCTAAAGGAGAGTGATTAGGTGAAAAAAGGTAAATATGTTATTCTAGAAATTATTCCTACTACGAGAAATCCAGAAACTGGTGATATTGCTCAACTTTCTGCTTTAAAACTAGATGGACTTATTTTAATAGAACGATTTGATTATCGTTTAGACAAAACTAAAATCGATAATGAATTTGTTTTAAAAATGATTGATTACGATAATGATAAGTTTAATTATGAAAAAAGCACAAAAAGCATATTAAAAAAATTTAAAAAGTTTAGCGAGGGTTTAGATTTACTTATTATAGATAGTGATTATACAAAAAATTATTTAAATGATTTAGAAAATAACAAAGAATCTGTTTTTAATTATTTAGGTTTAAAATTTCATAATGATGTAATAGAAGAGGTTATAAAAAAATATAATTTAGAACCTTCTAATTATATCGTAGATTTATTATACGAAGCTTTAATATATGAAGATGGAAAGAAATCATAATTTATGATTTCTTTTTAATTTGTTTAATTTTATAAAATATGTTAGAATACTAACCAGGTTTTGAAGAATTGTATTCTTAAGGGGAGATTTGATGAAAAAAAGGCTTAATTTACCATGGCAAGATGATATGGAGTATAGGGTCAATGAAGAATATTTAAAACCTTATATTGAAGAATTGCTTGAATTTTTAGATGGCCTTGATTATATGAATAATTTAGGGTTTGCTAAAAGAGTTATGATGAGTCAAGAACTTAAAGCAAATAATATGATTGAAGGTATTACTGATGATTTATCTTTAATTGATGATGTGACATCGTTTTTAGGTGATGATATTTCAGAGGAAAAAAGAAAACGTATAATTAATTTATATTATGGATATCAATATATTTTAACGCATCCTGATATAAATAAAGAAAGTTTAAAGGAGCTTTATTCCTATTTAAGCGAGGGCCTTTTAGATGAATATGGACAAAAGTATACTGGCAGATATTATAGAACCAGACCTGTTTATATAAGAAAAAGAAGTAGATTAGATGCTTATACAGAAGGCGTCCCTGTAGAAAAAATAGATGATTACATGAAAAGATTATTTGCCTTTTTAAATGAAAATGATCCAGCCAATGAAATGGAAGCTTTTATAAAATCACAAATTGCCCATTTTTATTTTGTATTTGTTCATCCTTACTTAGATGTTAATGGAAGAACAAGTAGAACACTTGCAATGTGGTATTTACTTAATCATGAAAGTTATCCTTATATAGTGTTTAATAGAGCTATCTCTTTTGCCCAAAGAGATTATGAAACTTATATTTCAAATTCTATCAGAAGAGGAGAAGTAACTTTATTTTTGAAATACATACTTACACAGGTTAAACATGAGCTTGAAAAAGAACATATTATTCATGATATTGAAAGTAATGCAGGTCTTACACTTACAAAAGAAGAACATCAAATGATGGAATATTTACTTTCTATGAAAGGTTCTATAACTGCTAAAGAACTTGCTAGTTTTTATAATAGGTTTAATACTAAAAAACAAGTAGGAGAAATAGTAGAGGGAAAAATTGATCCATTAATAAAAAAACATATTTTAGTAAGAAAACGAGATACTAAAAAAATGATAAGTGATGGTACATATAATTTTTGGCTTGGAATAAATCCAGAATTAATTGAAGATTCACCTAAAGTAAAAACATTTAGACCACAAAGTTTTATTTGAGAACTGTTTGAAAAAATAGTTCTTTTTATTAATCAAAAAAATGTGTTATAGTTGAAATAGGAGGTAGGTATAAGTGAAAAAAATAATTATGAATAATAGTGATTTGGAAGAATCTGAAATTACTGAAGTGGTAACACGAGTAAAGGCTTTAATTATTAATTCGAATGATGAAATTTTGCTAGGTTATTCAGATAATATTTATCAGTTTCCAGGAGGACATGTAGAAAAAAATGAAAAGTTATTAGAGGCTTTGAATAGAGAAGTGTGCGAAGAAACAGGAATATCTTTGAATGTTAATAAATTAAATCCATTTGTTTGTAATTATGGCTATTATAAAAACTGGCCAGATAAAGGTAAAAATAGAAAAATTGAAATATATTATTATATAATTTTTACTGATGAACTTCCAAATTTAGAAAGAGTAAAATATACTGAGAATGAAAAAAAAGGTAATTTTGAATTAAAATATATCAAATTAAATGAATTTAAAAAGGTATTAAGGGAAAATATGAAGAAATATGAAAATTCTTATGGCATAGCTAAGGAAATGTTAGATGTTTTTGAAATATATGAGAAATCAAACATAGAATAATTTCTATGTTTTCTTTTACACCAAACTGTGCAAATATCATATATTACTTTAGGGGGAGTAATTTATGAATAATTTACAAGTGGTAATAGATGCTGGACATGGAGGAACTGATCCAGGTGCAGTTAGTAGTAGTGGCGTTAGAGAAAAAGACTTAACATTACAAATTGCTCAGTATATGTATCAAAAATTTCAAGAAGCTGGAATCCCAGTTACTTTAATAAGACCATCTGATGAAACACTTTCACCTACAGAGAGAGTTCAAAGAATTTTAAATGCTTATGGAAATAATCCAAATGTTGTTGTTATTTCAAATCATATAAATGCTGCTGGTTCTGGAATACAAGGGGCAGAGGGAGCAGAAGTAATTTATGCGCTTCGAAATAATGATACTTTAGCTAAAAATGTTTTACAAGCTTTAGAAAACTCTGGTCAAGTAGTTAGAAAATATTTTCAAAGAAGATTACCAAGTGACACTTCAAAAGATTATTATTTCATTCATAGAAATACTGGAAGAACAGAACCCATAATTGTTGAATACGGTTTTATTGATAATCCTACCGATTTAGCTAAAATCCAAAATAATTATAAAAACTATGTTGATGCAGTAGTTAATGCAGTAATAACTACAAAAAGAGGAGGAACAGTTACTCCTAGTGTCCCAGGATCTACTTCAGGAAATACTTATACAGTAAAAAGTGGAGACAGCCTATGGAGTATAGCTAACAAATATAATACAACAGTAAATGAACTTAAATCTTTAAATAATTTAACAAGTAATAACTTAAGTGTGGGTCAAGTTCTTAAGGTTCCTGGTTCATCTGGTTCTACAGGAGGAACAGTTATACCTACAGATAATACATATACAGTAAAATCTGGTGATAGTTTATGGAGTATTGCTAATAAATTTAATACGACTGTTAATGAACTTATGAAACTTAATAATTTATCAAATTCTAATTTAAGTGTAGGTCAAGTATTAAAAATAAAAGAGGGTAGTTCATCTGGAAGTGGATCATCAAATAATACTGGAGCTAATACATATACAGTAAAATCTGGAGACAGCCTATGGAGTATAGCCAATAAGTTTAATACAACAGTAAATAATCTTAAATCTTTAAATAATTTAACTAGTGATAATCTTAGTATAGGTCAAGTTCTTAAAATATCAGGCAGTAGTACCAATGCACCAGCAGAAACTACTGAAAACGTCTATACAGTAAAAGCAGGCGATAGTTTATGGAGTATTGCTAATAAATATGGAACAGATATAAATACAATAAAAAGTTTAAATAATCTTTCAAGCAACACTTTGATGATAGGTCAAACTTTAAAAGTTCCAAGCTCTGAAGCTTCAGGAAATACATATACAGTAAAATCTGGTGATAGTTTATGGAGTATTGCTAATAAATATGGAACCAATGTAAATACTTTAAAAAACTTAAATGGACTTTCAAGTAATACCTTAACTATAGGTCAAACTTTAAAATTGCCATAAAAAAACGACATTTGTCGTTTTTATTTTGGAATATTTTTAACTAAATCAAATTTATATCCAATAGATTTCATATATTTTATAAAATCATTTAGTGCTAAATAATTTCCTTTATTGTTTGGATGAATTAAGTAAATTGCACCATTGTGGTATCTTATTTTCATTTCATTTAAAGCCTTTTCTTTTGAAAGCTCTCCTGCAAAGTCTAAATAAGAGGCACTCCAAAAATAACTGCTATATCCTAAATCCTTAGCTATTTGAAGACTTCTAAAACTAAAATCACCACGAGGTTCTCTATAAACTTTATCAATCTCTTTACCTGTAATTTTATAAACCGCTTCTTCAACTGCTTTTATTTCTCTTAAATATTTATTAAAATTACTTTCAGTTGCTAATGTGGGCATTGCTAAATGATTATCGGTATGGTTTCCGATGGAATGACCAGTTTCTGAAATATGTTTTATTAATTCTGGATTTTTAACGATAAAACCTTTACATAAGAAAAAGGTGGCTTTGACATTATTCTTATTCAACACATCAACGATTTCTTTAACATATGTATCTAATGAACCTTCATCAAAAGTTAAATAAATTACTTTTTCATCGGGCCCCATATAGTAGGCATTATATTTCAAAAGCTCTTCAGGTTTAGCTCCAGCACCATATACAGGTCTTTTATAATCTTTTTTGTTTCCAGGCCACCATGAACGTTTAATATTATCAATATTGTCGTATTCTTTCCTATATTTAATATTTTTATTTTCAATAGTTATAAATCTTTTAGCATATGCTTTAATTTTGTTGTGTTTTACAGTATAAGTAATCTGATAAGTTCCAGGTTTATTATAATTTACCTCACTTATAATTTGTACTTTATCAGTGATGTCACCATTTTTTTCATAGGTGGCAATATATCCATCTTCTTTATATGTTTCACCTAAATTAATTTTTACCATGTTTGAACCTTTTAAAGTAATCTTAGGATTAGGCTTTTCTTTATTAATTTGAAAGTATACAAATATTAAAATAATAATAAGAAGCAAGGATATAAATATCGCTATATTTATTTTTTTCATTTTAATCCTCCTACTATAATATATTATTAAAATATTATAAATAGAAAGAAAAAAATCACTTGCGTGATTTTAAAATCTAAATGGCGGAGTAGGAGGGATTTGAACCCTCGCGCCAGTTGCCCGACCTACACCCTTAGCAGGGGCG
>CASPVX010000034.1 GCA_949425575.1 uncultured Bacilli bacterium | reverse complement strand
ATACATGGAATGAAGTAAGTAAAAATGGAGAAAATCCATACAACGAAGATTTACTCTCAAAAACAACAGATGATTTTTATGTAAAAGTAGAGTATGATCCAGAAAAAACAGGAACAGCAACAGAAGACCAAAAATCAAATAAATTAACATTAGAATTTATATATGTACAAAAAACTGATGGAGGGGCTATTATTCCAGATAATACTGCAAGTTTTGGAGGACAAACAGTAACACTTGCTGCTGCTGGAAATGATGGATTATATGTTGATACTTATGAAGATGGAAGATGTATTTATAGAGGAGCTAATCCTGATAATTATATTTCATTTAATGACGAACTATGGAGAATTATTTCAATAGAAACAGATGGAACATTAAAAATAATGAAAAATGATAGTATAGGGAATATGGTATTTGATAGCAATAGTAATATGACGGGTTCAACATCATGGGATGCACCAGCATATTTGAATACATATTTAAATGGAACATACTATAAAAATATTAGTGATGAATATATACCAAAAATTGAAAATGGTAAATTTAGGGTCGGAGCAGTAGACGTTAAAAATTTAGATTTAGCTGATGCAGTTTTGAAAGAAAAAACAAAGATTTTTAATTGTTTTATTGCACTTCCTACAGCCACTGAATATGTTAGAGCCAGTATAAATATTAATTGTGCAAGTGTTAATGCTTATTATAGTAATAGCAGTTGTTATAGAAATGGGGAGACACATAATTGGATGTATAGTATAGCTCAATCAACAACATATAAATATATGTGGTTATTGACTAATTATACTTCAAATTATGTATATAGCGTTTATAATGGTCGTTTTAATCCACAAGATTATAGAGGTAATTTTGGAGTATTACCAACACTTTACCTTAAATCTGATATAACTTTATCAGGAAGCGGAACAAAAGATGATCCATTTACAATAAATTAATAATTAAAAATGTAGAGATAATAACTCTGCATTTTTTTCTTTTTTTTAAAATATAATTTATTGGAGGGATTAAATGGAAGAAGTAATAGCTTTACCATATGCGTATGATGATTTAGAACCAGATATAAATGAGGAAACAGTTGATATTCATTACAATAAGCATCATAAAAACTATGAGAAAAAATTAAATGAATATTTAAAAAAGAGTGATTACGATTATAATTATAATTTAGAAGAAATACCTAAGCATATTGATGAATTTCCAATTATATATAGAGGAGAAATTTTATATAATGCAGGAGGAGTATTAAATCATAATTTGTATTGGGAAAGTTTAGGAAAAAACAAAAGTAATCCTAAAGGAAAACTTTTAGAAAAAATAAACGAAAAATATGGAAGTTTTGAAAATTTAAAAAGAACATTTAATGAAACTGCTAAATACTTAGTTGGTTCTGGCTATACATTTTTAGTAGCAAACAAGAATGGTGATTTAAACATAGTTAATATGGTTAATCAAGAAACACCAATTTCTTATGATTTTATTCCTTTATTTACAATTGATTTGTGGGAACATGCATATTATTTACAATATAAAAATGAAAAAAATAAGTATATAGAAGCATTTTGGAATAAAGCAAATTTTGATAATGCTAGTAAAACTTATAATGAATTATTTAAAGCAAACTAATAAAGTTTGCCTTTTTTGTATATAAAAATTTATTTTTTCCCATAATAGTTTTAGGAGGAAAGATATGGAAAAAAATAAATATAAACAAATTGTAGATAAAGTTTCTCCTAAAGAGGATAAACTTTATAATGCTATAATAGCTTTTCTTATAGGAGGACTTATGGGAATAATAGGGCAATTTTTAATTGAATTTTATTCTTATAAATTTGGAATCCCAACAAAAGAAGCAACAGTATGTATGATAGTAACATTAATATTCTTTAGTTGTTTATTTACTAGTTTAGGATTCTTTGATAAATTAGTTAGCTTTGCTAAATGTGGACTTATTATTCCAATTACAGGTTTTGCACATGCAACTCAAAGTGCAGCTTTAGAATATAAAAAAGAAGGTTTAGTTACTGGAATAGGAGCTAACATGCTTAAACTTTCTGGAGCAGTTGTTATTTTTGGTGTTGTTAGTGCGTATGTCTTTAGTTTAATTCGAATGTTATTGGGGGTGATATAAATGCTATTTAAATATAATAATGTTTATATAAACGGAACTGGTACAGTAACAGGACCATATGAAGCAAATGGCCCTTTAAGTAAATATTTTGATAAAAGCTATCAAGATTTATATTTTGGAATGCCAACATGGGAACAAGCCGAAAGTAAATTAATGATTGATAGTATTGATATTGTTTTAAGTAAATTAGGACTTACGAAATTCAATGTTGATATGATGATTTCTGGAGATTTATTAAACCAAATATCTTCATCAAATTATGCAGCCAAGGACGTAAATGTTCCATTTGTTGGAATTTTTGCGGCATGCGCTACAAGTACATTATCACTTATTTTAGCCGCTAATATGATAGAAGCTGGACAAGTTAATACAGTACTATGTTCAACATCATCACATAATAATGCAGCTGAAAAGCAATTTAGATATCCAGTTGAATATGGAGCACCTAAGAAAAATGCATCTACATTTACATCTACAGGAGGTGCTACAGCATTTCTTAGTACTAAAAAATCTAATATAAAAATTGAAAGTGCAACGATGGGAACAATTATTGATTTAGATATGAAAGATCCAAATAATATGGGAGCAGTCATGGCACCAGCAGCCGCTGAAACAATTTATAAACATCTAAAAGATACGGGCCGAAATCCAGATTATTATGATTTAATACTAACTGGAGATTTAGGTGTATATGGTAAAGAAATTATGAAAGAATATTTACTAAATGAATATGGACTTACATTAAATAAATATGAAGACTCAGGAACTTTATTATATGATTTAAAAAAACAACCCGTTAAGGCAGGTGCATCTGGACCAGTATGTTTACCTTTAGTATCATATGGTTATATTTTTGATTTAATGAAAAGAAAAAAATTAAAAAAAGTATTATTAGTTGCAACCGGAGCCTTAATGAGCCAATCAATGACAAATCAAAAATTATCAATTCCTGCAATAGCCCATGCCGTTAGTTTGGAGGCGATACGATGATATATTTAAATGCATTTTTATTTGCTGGTTTTGTGTGTATGATTGGACAGTTAATTTTAGATAATACGAAATTAACACCTGGACATATAACATGTTTATTTGTAGTTATTGGAGCCTTTTTAGATGTCTTTAATATTTATGATAAAATTGTTCTTTGGGCTGGAGGTGGAGCTTTAGTTCCAATTACAAGTTTTGGTCATTTAATTACACATGGTTCTTTAGCTGCTGCAGATCAATATGGAATAATGGGACTTTTAATTGGTCCATTTGATTTAACGTCAGCTGGAATATCAGCTGCAATTATAATTTCATTTATTTTTGCTTTAATTTTTAAACCTAGAGATTAAACTACTGCAAGTCAGTAGTTTTTTTGTTTGATTTAAGTATGTAAAAAAGTGTTAATCGATAACCATACAAAAAAGAAATATGCTATAATTATTATGATACGGAGGAGTTCATATGGCAAAAAGAAAAAAACGTAAAAGTGCTAAGAAAAAAGAACAAACATATAGTATAGAGCTTAAAGGAATTTTACTTGTATTAATAATGATTATTGGTTGTAGTCCATTTGGAATACTATCAAATTTAATTAAAGGTTTTGCTGGCTTTTTAGTGGGGTCATGGTATGTTGTTTTACTTGTATTAGTAGGTATTTGTGGACTTTACATGATTGTAAAAAGAGAATATCCAGAATTCTTTTCATCAAAATTTATTGGATTTTATGTAATGTGTTTAGGTATTTTAGTTTTATCACATACAGGATATGTTCAAAAAATTGGTGAAAATTCAGAAGTATTTGATGTTATTACAGCTACTATTGATAATTTAATGGCCTTTATTAATGGCGCTGAAGACATCGATGGTGGTGGAATTATTGGGGCGGCGCTTGTGACACTTTTTACAAAATTATTAACACTTCAAGGAACAAGAGTTATTTGTATTGCCTTAATTCTATGTGGATTTATCATGTTTACAGGAGTATCAATTTACGATGCTATTAATTATTTTAAAGATAAAATGGCAACAGCTAAAGAAAAAAGAATTAATAAACGTTTAGCTAAAGAAGCAGAAGAAGATGACGATGATGAAGAAGAGGAAGAAGAAGATAGTAAAGTTGTTATTTCTTCAATTAGTGAACTTGCTAATAAACCAGTTGAAACTCCAGAACCAGTTAAAGAAGAAAAGCAAGAGGAAGTACCAATAAATAGTAAAGGTTATCGTTTACCTCCAATTTCTTTATTAACAAGACCTAAAAAAGTAAATGGAAAAGAAAATGAAGATGCTATTAAAACAAATGTAAAAGAAATAGAACAAGTATTAAAAGATTTCTCAATTGAGGGAAAAATAGTAGCTGCAAATATAGGACCTTCAGTAACTCAATATGAACTTGAAATGAAATCAGGAACAAAAGTAAGTAAAATTACTGGAATTCATAGAGAACTTGCATTAGAGCTTGGGGTTAAAGAAGTACGTATACAAGCACCTATACCTGGTAAAAAAACAGTAGGAATTGAATTACCTAATAAAGTAACTACACCAGTTGTAGTAAGAGAAATATTAGATGCAGTTCCTGAAGATAAAAAAGATAATAAATTACTTGTTACATTAGGAAAAGATATAATGGGTAAACCAAGATTTTGTGAAATTGACAAAACACCACATATGCTAGTTGCGGGTTCTACAGGTAGTGGTAAATCAGTATGTATTAATAGTATGTTAATATCACTTTTAATGAGAGCAAAACCAGACGAAGTTAAAATAGTCTTAGTGGATCCTAAAAAAGTTGAACTTTCTATGTATAATGGAGTACCACATTTACTTACACCAGTTGTTACAGATGCTAAAAAGGCAAATATTGTTTTACAAAAAATTGTTCAAATAATGGAAGATAGATATGATACTTTCAGTGATAGTGGAACTAAAAATATTAAAGGTTATAATAAATATATAGATAAAAAGAATGAATCACTTCCAGAAGGCGAAAAAATGAAGCATATGGAATATATCGTAGTAGTAATAGATGAACTTGCTGACTTGATGCTAGTTGCAGCAAAAGAAGTAGAAGATTCTATTATGCGTATTACTCAAATGGCCAGAGCTGCAGGAATTCATTTGATTGTTGCTACACAAAGACCGAGTACTGATGTTATCACAGGTGTTGTTAAAGCAAACATTCCTTCAAGAATAGCGTTTGCAGTTTCAAGTAGTATTGATTCAAGAACAATTTTGGATATGAGTGGAGCTGAAAAATTACTAGGTAAAGGTGATATGTTCTTCTCACCACAAGGAGAAAATACTCCAATAAGAATTCAAGGAACTTTTATTGATGATGATGATATTAAAAAAGTTGTTGATTATACTATCCAACAACAAAAAGCACATTATGATGAAAGTTTAACAGTTTCAGAAGAGGATAGAGGTGGAACTACTATGGTTGGAAATAGTAGTGATGATTATGAAGAACCTTTATATAATGAGATTGTTGAATTTGTAGTAACCCAAGGTAAAGCCAGTGCTTCATTATTACAACGTAGATTTAGATTGGGCTATAATAGAGCTGCTAGATGTATTGATCTTTTAGAAGAGAGAGGGATTGTAGGTCCTCCAAATGGATCAAAACCTAGAGAAGTATTAGTTAAATTAGAAGGAAAAGAAGATGAATAATCTTCTTTTTTTATTTGCAACCAATAGTAGACAAAAAACAACCGCAGGTTGGTAGTATTAAAAATAACTTTAAGATAATATGGATTATGTAAAAATGTGTGAACTTACACATGATAATTGAATATGTAAATAACTAGAGTTATAATTTAAATAAATAGTTTAAAAGCTTGTTTAAACCTGTCACTTTACAGTCATTTTTATAACATATAATATAATTAAAATTTATTTGACTTTAAGATAACTCTAGAGTAAGATTAAAAGAAGTGAGGAAGTAAGATGAAAAGAAAATTAATTTGGTCTGTTATAATTATAGCTTTAATAAGCCTTATATCAGTTACTAGTATTATGATTTATAATCAAGAATATGTAAGGACTAATATTAATGATATTAATTTTGATAGAGTAAAAAAATTAATGATAGTAGCTCATCCAGATGATGAAACAATTTGGGGTGGTAGTCATTTACTTAATGATAAAGAAAAAGGTGACTATTTAGTCGTTTGTGTTACGTGTGGAAGAAAAAAAGTTAGAAATAACGAAATAAAAAAAGCTATGGAAATGGAAAATGCACAAGTTATTATGCTTGGTTATCCTGATAAAACATTTGGGAAACGTAATGATTGGCATGACCATAAAAAACAGATTGAAAAAGATTTAAATAAAATTATTAATATGAAAGAGTATGATTTTATAGTTACTCATAATCCTAAAGGTGAATATGGCCATATTCATCATAAAATGACAAGTGACCTTACAACTAAAGTCGCGCTTAATAATAATTATGAGAATAAACTTAATTATTTTGGAAAATATTATTCTAAAAACAAAATAAAAAAATATGAAAAAACTCATCCAGAACATATAAATAATTTAAAAGAAAAAAATAAGGTTTTAAATGTATATAAGTCTCAAAAATTTATACATGGCTATTTTGGTCAAATGTTTAAATATGAAAATTGGTTATCATATAAAGATTGGAAATAGTAGGTGAAAAGACGTGCTTAAAAATAAAAAAGATATTAAAAATTTATTTCTTTTATTAGGTTTATTTGCAATTATATTGTTTTTGACAACTAGATTTAATTATATTTATGGTTCAAAAGTAGATTGGGAATCTCAGCACTGGGCTTTTCCAGAATACTTTAGAAATTTATTTTATTCAAGTCATAGTTTATTTCCCAATTTTGCTTTTAATATTGGAGCAGGGCAAAATATATATTATTTTGCGTACTATGGTTTATTAAGCCCAATTATTTTTATATCGTATTTATTACCCTTTGTAAAAATGGTTGATTATATTATGGTAAGTAGTATATGTATTGTTATTATTACATATATACTATTTTACTATTTTTTAAGAAAAAATAATTTTTCTTCAAATATAGCCTTTTTTGCTACACTTATTTTTTTATGTGCAAGCCCACTAATATTTCATAGCCATAGACATATTATGTTTGTCAGTTTTTTACCAATGCTTTTACTAGGCCTTTTAGGTGTAGATAGATATTTTGAAAAAGATAAAAAATTTTTATTAACATTTAGTTCATTTTTAATGATTATGACAAGCTATTATTATAGTGTTGGTGGTTTAATTGTTATTGCAATATATGGGATATATAAATACTTATCAGTTACTAAAAAAGTAACTTTTAAAAATTTTATAAAAGCTGGTTTAAAATTTTGTATACCTATAGTAACAGCAATTATGATGTCAGGTATATTATTGCTTCCTACAATAGGTGCATTAACAAGTAGAACAGATAAAATTGTTGATAAACCATTAACTGAATACTTAATACCTAGCGTTAATTTAGAAGATTTTCTTTATTCTCCATATTCACTAGGTCTTACAGCAATAGTAATATTTGCTTTAGTAAGTTTATTTTGGAGTAAAAAAAAGCAAGATAGGTTTTTATTTTGGGTATTAACAATTATTACTATTTTCCCAGTTTTTGTTTATATGCTAAATGGAAAATTATATTTAGATCCTAAATGCTTAATTCCATTTTTACCACTTTATTGTTTGGTAATTGCTAAATTTATTAAAGATCTTAATAAAAATAAATATAATTTAAGATTTTCATTAATAATAATATTAATAATTTGTATTTTGGCCTTTTTAGGCACAGAAAGATTAATTGCTATAGCATTTATTATTGATTCTATTTTACTTACATTATTTTTATATTTAAGTAAGAAAAAACAAAAATCAATATATTTAATTTACATAGTGATTTTATCTACAATAATATGTGCAGGTATTAATCTTAGTGATGAACTAATTACAAAAAAAGAATACAAAGATAGTTTTAATGAAAACAAAACTGAAATGATTGATGATATTACAATTGAAGACGATTCCTATTATAGATTCAATAATCAGCTAAATAGATTAGCCACAGTTAATGAAATATATAATAATAAATATTATTCAACAGCCCTTTATTCTTCGACATTTAATAAATATTATAATAAATTTTATTATGACATTTTTAATGTAGAAGCACCATATAGAAATACAAGTGTTACATCAGCTAACAACAATTTACTTTTTGATAGTTTTATGGGTGTTAAATATGTTATGTCTGATAGTACACCTTCAATTTATCATGAACTTATTAGTGAAGGAAAAAAGGCAAATGTTTATCTAAATAAAAATGCACTTCCATTAGGTTATGCTAGTGCTAATATTTATAACGAACAAGATTTTTATAAAGCAGGCTATCCATATTATCTAGATTCATTATTTAATGGTATTGTTACTAATGACAAAAGCACAAAAAAAATAGAAAGTAAAATTAAAAAAATTAATCTAGATTTAGAAACTATAAGTGAAAAAAATATTAAAATTACAGAAGATGATCATTATGTGGTTAAATCTAAGGAAAATGGTTATGCTAAATATAAGATTAAAAATATGCCAGAAAACAGTATGCTTTTAATTAGATTTAATTTATTAAAAGAACCTAGTTGTAAAGATGGCGATATATATATAACCATAAATGGCGTTAAGAATAAACTAACATGTAAAGAATGGAAATATGCTAATAAAAATACAACGTTTGATTATCTTATTTCTGATGAGAAAAAAATTGAAGATTTAGAAATTGAATTTTCAAAAGGTAAATTTGAAATAGAAAACATTAAGACATTTGTCTTAAATTATGATGATATTAAGTATCAAGACAATTTTGATGAATTAAAAATCAATAAAATAAAAGGTGATACTCTACAAGGAACAATAGATGTTAGAAATGATGGTTACTTTGCTATGACTATTCCATATGATAATGGTTTTAGAGCTTACGTTGATGGTAATGAAGTAGGTGTGGCACGAGTAAATACTTCTTTTATTGGTTTTCCAATAGAAAAAGGACAACACACTATAAGAATAGTTTATACAGCACCTTATCAAAAAACTGGATTAATAATGTCAATATTTGGAGTATTATGCTTAGTTATAATTGTCATATTTGACAATCGTAAAAATGGAAAATTATTGACTTGATAGGGGATGAGTGTTAGAATAAATTAGCAGAGGTGGCAGTATGAAGAAGGCAATAGCAGTACTATCAATAATTGCTATTATATTTGTTGTTTTAGCAATTAAAGAAATGATGCCTAGAGTTGATGCAAAAGAGGGAGAAGAGGTAAGCATCGAACCCTTAAAAACAAGTAAGTTTGCTACAAATATAGATTTAGAAAAAGCAAAAAATCTAATGATAGTAGCTCATCCAGATGATGAAACTATTTGGGGTGGAGATCATTTACTTGAAGAAGATTATTTAGTTGTATGTATTACATGCGGTACAAATAATATAAGGGATAGAGAAATCAAAAATGTTTTAACTGTTAGTGATGATGAACTTATTAAGTTAGGATATCCAGATAACCCAGGTGGAATTGTTAGTGATTGGGATGGTTATAAGGAAGATATCGCTAACGATTTAGACGAAATACTAACTATGAAAAAATATGATAAAATTGTTACACATAATCCTCAAGGAGAATATGGACATAAACAACATATAATGACAAATCATATTGTCACATACTTAGTTAATAAAGAAAACTTAGTAGATGAACTTTATTATTTTGCTAAATATTATACAAAAGATGAAATGAATTTAAGTAATAATGCCAGATTTCCAATTCAAAATTATAATCAAAAAATAAATGAAATGGTTAAATTATACAAATCACAAACTTTTATTCAAACATCATTTGGTCATGTTATGTCATCAGAACAATGGCAAAAATATACTGATTTAATTCAGACAAGTGCAAATAAAAGTATGAATGACTAGCCTTTGGCTAGTTTTTCTTTATTCTTAATAAGTGATATAATGTAAGTGGTGATAGTATGAATAAAAAATTAATAATTATGATTATTATATTTGGTGGACTATTTTTACTTTTTAGTAGTGGTATTGTATATAAACGAGTAGATGATAAAAAGGTTTTAAATGAAGAAATAGAAGAAAATCAGGTAAATACAAATTTAGAAAAATTAAATATAACAGATCCTGAAGTAGTTAATTTATATAAGGAAATAGATCTTGGAAAACCGTTAATTGAAAAAATATATTATGGTAAAGGAAAAAAAGCAATAGATATGAGTAATGATTTAAAATTACTAATCGCATCTTTTAATATAAGTAAAGATTCTTTAATTAAAGGAACGCCAGTTAATAATGGTGGAATAATTGAAAGAACATTTTTAATAAATGAATCAGTACTTGAAGATGCCTATAAAAATATATTTAATATTTCTTATTCAGCTACATCCTTTACAGCCCATCCTAATTTAATGGGACTTAGTTTTAAATATGATGATCAAACAAGAATGTATTATTGTGATAATAATTGCAAAAGTGTAACAGAAGAAAATGGTAAAGCATATTATACAAAACTTACTAGTGCTCAAAAACAAAATAATGATATCATTTTATATCAATCTGTAGTTTATGTTTCAATTGATAAAAATGAAAAAATTGTAAATAATTTAAATGATGAAAAAATAGCTATTTTAAAAAATAATGAAAACTTTACTTTTACAGATGATATTTTAAAGAAAGCTAGTAAATTTAAAATTATATTTACAAAAGATAAAAACAAATATTATTTAAATAGTATTGAGGAGGAATAATATGGATGAAGAAGAATTTTTTGAAGAAGAAGAAATAGAAGAAGCCATTCTAAATGAAAAAGAAAAAAATAATAAAAATAAAAAAAGTAAAACAAAAAAGGTAACAAAAAATAAAACTAAAATAAAAAAAGAAAAGACTAAAAAAGATAAAAACAAAAAAAATAAACAAAAAGAAATCGTTTATAGAGATAAAGGACATCCATTTTTAACTTTTTTCTTAGTTATAATAATTATGATTTTATTAGGCGCAGTAGGGTATTTAGTATATGAAAATTATTATAAAGAAAAAGAGGAAACTGTTAAAGAAGAAACAAATATAAATAAAGAAAAGCCAAAAGAAAAGGAAGAAATGAACGCAGCGGACGCTTTATTGTTAGGTACTGATCTTTATAATAGTTCGTATGAAATATATAATGGAAGATCTAATTTTTCATTAAATAGTGAAGAAAGTATTACTTGTGATGATGAAAAGTTATGTTCACTAATTTCGAATTTTGATAGTGTTGTAAATAATATTTTTACTGAAAGTGGTAAAAAAGAGTTTGAAAGAAATGCTAAAACAATTAGAAAAATAGATGGCAAGTTTTATTATATTGATTCTTTTGAGTTAAACCCAAATAGCTATATTGAAACTAATCTTGAAGTGACTAAAATTAGGGATGACCAAATTACCTTTAAAGCTATTTCCGATTATTGTATTTCAAATGAAACTATTAGCTGTCAAAATAAGGAATCTGAAACAAAAAGATTTGTTATTGTTAAAGAAAACAATAAATGGTTTGTGGATGAATTTGTAAATCCAATCAAAGAATAAATGCGAAAGCGTTTTTTCTTTTACAAAAATGTAAAATTATGGGAAATTAATCTTTTTTATATGATTTTATATTATAAAAAGTTATAATGTATTTAGGTGATGTTGCAGTGAATAATTTAAATTTAAATTCAAAAAAAAGTAGTAAACTAAAAAATTTTTTAATTGTGTTTTTAGTTTTATTAATAATAGGACTTGGTGGCTTTATATATTCAAAGGTTGTAGAAGTAAAAGATGAAAATAATAAGTTAAAAAATTTATTACAAAAGTCACAATCAGATTTAAAAACTTTAAAAGAAGCCAAAGAAGAGAAAAAAGATTTTGATATTAAAAATAAAACTATGTTACAAGAAATAGAATATAATTCTTATTTTAACGTAATTATTGCTAATAACGGAGATGCCTATCTTGAAATATCTAAACATTATAATGGTGAAAAAGAAGAGTCTCCAGAAATGAAAGCGGGTTTAGAAAACCTTCAAAAACAATATAAAGATTATAAAATAGAGGGCTATGAATCTGTAGATAAAACTGGCATACTTAAAGGTATTAAACTACCAATAACAGATGTTATCAGCGCATATAAATCAGCAGGGGATTTAGTAGTTGGCGATATTTATATTTTGTTTATTAAAAGTGACGGGACTATTTCTGGTTTACATACAGAAGATGTATTAAAAGGGAAAATAAATATTATAAATAATATTAATGGTTTAAAAAATATTGTTAGTATTATTACAACAGGTTTCAAAACAATTGCAATTGATAATACTGGTAAGCAATATGTATTAGATTTTAATGTGAATAAAGAATAATATGTTTATTCTTAGAGTGTTGACTATAATGGCGGTTTGGAGAAATAGTATTTACTATTTCTTTTTTTATTGAACTACGATTTGATGTAGTATATAATAAAAGAAGAATTGTAAATAATAAAAGTAAAGAAAACTAAAATAACCAATTC
>CASPVX010000033.1 GCA_949425575.1 uncultured Bacilli bacterium | reverse complement strand
GTACATCTCCTTTAGCAATCATATTGCTAAGTTCTTCTATAATAGCAGTTTTACCTACTCCTGCTTTTCCAATTAATAATGGATTATTTTTAGTTTTTCTAGATAAAATTTCTACAACTCTTTTTATTTCTTTATCTCTTCCAGAAACTGGATCCATTTCTCCATTTAAAGCTTTTTCAGTTAAATCAACACCATATTCTTCTACCATTAATTTTTTAGTGTTCTTTTTATTTACTAATTTATAGGCAAATTCATCATACAATTCATCTATATCAACATCAAGTGCAATTAAAATTCTAATTGCCACCCCTTCGCCTTCTTCTAGCAAACTAGAAAATAAATGATTTGTTGTAACAATACCATTATTATTTTCTTTACTGTCTAAAATTGCATTTTCTATTATTCTTTTTAATAATGGTGTATACAAAAACCATTGGCTAGGCTTGCTACCTTTTCCTATTGTTTTAATAATTTCTTCCTTAAAAACTTTATAGTCTACTTTGTAATCTTTAAATCTTGAAGCCATATTCTCATCTACTTTTAAAAGTGCTAGAAGTAGATGTTCTGATGAAACATAAGGATGATTTAATTCGTGCATTTCTTTTTTTGCAAGTGTTAAAACCTTGCGTGCTGCTTCCTGAAAATTACTAAGCATTTTATCCCTCCTAAACTTATTCTATGTCTATAGTGGGATTTTATATATTTTTTTATACAACAAAATATGCAAAAAAAACAATCAATTAAGATTGTTTATAAATTTATTGTATATGGGTCATCCTTTGTTCCACTTCCCGATAGTGTTATGTTTGATTTAAGGTACACTGTTGGACAAAAATATGATGTGGATGGTGTATAATTTGCATTATTAAAACTGATCCCACCTGCTCCCCATGTAACAAACACTCTACTTGTAGAATTTAAATAGGGAGTAATTGTCCACTCATTAGCACCTTTAGAAATTAAATAATTTGTTTTTTTACATATGTCAAGATTAGAATTATTTAATTTAAAATTGCCACATTGAATTATATTAGTATTTGCTTTCAAATAATCACTAACACTTATTAAACCTACATTTCCTGACCATGTAGTTCTCTTTTCTGATAAAATTTGAGCAGATAAATCTTCATTTTCATCTAATACTGAGCCTATTCCCCATATATGATTTTGAATAAGTGTTTTTGCATTATCGCTCAACAAACTATTGTAATAACTATCCTCTCCAGATATATTATTATTTAAATAGTTGTTAAGTGTTGCTGGCTTTAGCCAGTTATTAGAATTATTTCTATCCCATGCGGTTGAGCTATTATTAATGCCTATAGGATCTTCTTTTTTTATTTTCAAAGTACCATCTAATTCTACTCCAACTATTCTCCAACCAGCAGTGCCATCATTTTCTTCATTAAATGTTATATAATTATCAGGGTTAGCACCTTTATAAATATATCTTCCATTTTCATATTCATCTGCATACAATCCATCACCAGTATCTGCAACTTTAGAAATTAACATGTCTGCTGCTTTTTCTCCTCCAGGCACATATGTACCACTGCTTGTCCCTTTTTGAACGTAGTCAATTATTAATTCTAATGTATTTGTTTTTTCTTCTTCTTTGGCTGTTCCTGTTTTTTCTGGATCATATTCTACTTTTACTTTAAAGCTTTTTGTTTCTCCTGCATTTAAATATTGTATGTTTGCTTCGTCTATTATGCTATATTTTATTACGGTATTTTGTTTAGTTGGTTTTAATTCTACTTTTTCTACTTCGGCATCTACTGTTCCATCGTTTGTTACATCTATTGTATAAGTTATACTATCTCCTGGATATTTTAAATCTGTCGTTAGATTAGCTTTTGTTTTTTCATCTGGATCAGGTGCTCCTGTTCCTGTGGCTCCTCCTACTGGTGTGCCTGGCGTTACTTTGCTTATATAGATATCCCAGTTTGAATCAATTGATGATTTATCAGTTATTTGTAATTGCTGACTATAGGCTGCAAATCCTATTCCCATCATTACTATTAGTGCGAACATTATTATTAAGATATTTCTTTTACTTTTAAATATATTTTTCATATACTTCTCCTTACTATCACTCTTATTATACCCTCCCCCCCAGACTTTCGTCAAGAGTTGATTTTATTTGTTTTTTGTCATATAATTAAAACGGAAGACAATTGCCTTTAGTGCAAATGCCTGCCATGGTTTGACAAGCACTAGTTATCTTATGATAACGGTGCTTTTTTGTTTACTAAAGTACCTTTACAAGTACTATTAGCAGCAATATGATAATAATTAAATCCATAAATTCTAAGAACTTACTTTTCCTCATAATATCACGCTCCTCTCCTTAGAAATAATTTCTAAAAATTGAAGCAGGCACCTGCGGGTGTTATTATCTTCCTATTAAATATATACGACAAAATATCTTAATTTCCTTTTTTATTTTAACATTTTATAAAAAAGGTACTTTATGGTACCTTTTAAGCTTTCCTTTTAAATGGAATAAATTTTCTTAAAATATTTAGTATTTTATTAACTGTAACGTCCCCTAAAATTTCTTTAAGTAATCCAGATTTATAAGTTACATAGAAATAAATAATTACTCCTACTAATCCATATAATATACAATCTAGGATTGCACCAAATCTACTCATGCTTTCAGCAGGAATAAATAAATCTAAAATATTTAAACCAAATACCATAATAGCTGTACTCATTATTACTTTTATAAAGGTTCTAGCTGATTTTAAATAACTAATATTTGTTTTCTTTTTAACAGAATTTAATAAGAAGAAACAAGCAATAGTATCAATAATAATGTTAAGTACTATTGGTGCGAAGTAAGCCTCTATTCCAATACTATTAAATAAATGCATGAATGGTACATTTAAACATATTTTAGAAACAACACTTACTATAAGTGCAGTGATAGTTGCTTTTGTATTATTAATTGTTTGATTTGTATTAAGCATTACTGAAAATATTGAAAGAGGTATTTGCGATAAAATTAAAAGTGCGAATAATGAACTATTTAAAGCGTCATAACCATAGAAAACTGTCCATACAGAAACTGACATAAATGACATTCCTACAGAAAGTGGAACAGTTACTAAAAGTAGAGTTTGAATTGCTTTTGTTATTTTATCATTAACATCTTTAAAATTCTTAACTATATAACTACCTGCAATTGCTGGTATCAAACTCATAATAATACCATTAGCCACTGACATAACAATCATATTAAGTTTTGAACCCCAAGTAGCAATTACACTAACAACATTTTCACTTATCGCTGCAGTATAACCAATATCTGATAGTGCTTTAACTACAGTAAATATATCTACCATAGTAAAACCTGATTGCAAAACAGAAATGATAACAAAAGGAAGTGCATAAAAAATTATTTTTTTAGCGATTGATTTATCTGTTATTTTTTTCTCTTCACTTGTAGCTTTAGCATTAACATTTAATTCTTTTCTTGCATCTTTAATTTTTTTTCTTACATATATAAGAGCACATATTCCTCCAATAGTAGCTGCAAACACTGCAACTCCTACTGCAGTATTAATTGATAATTTAAATACTTTTACAACTAAGAAACTTCCAAGTACAATAACTGTAACTCTTACCACTTGTTCTAAAATATTAGCGGCTGATGAAACGGTCATTATTTTATGGCCTTGGAAATAACCTTTAGAAACACTTAAAAACGGAATAACTAAAATAGCCGTAGAAATTATTCTAATAACTTTAGTTACATCTTCTATAGTATTTCCGCCTTTAACATCACCTAAAATCATTTCAGCTATGTTTGGAGCAAATATAAATAATATAAGAAAAGAAGCAATTCCTAAAATGGAAATTATTTTAAGACCAACTTTAAATGCTCTTTCCTTCGTAAAATAATACTTAAGTTCATTAAACTCACTAACAACCTTACTCATAGCTATTGGAATTCCGCTTGTTGCTAAATTTAAAAACATATTATAAATTGAGTAAGCATAACTATATAAAGCTCCCCCTTGAACACCTATAATGGCATAAAAAGGAATAACATAAACTAAGCCTAAAGCTTTACAAATTACAATTCCTAAGGTTGAAATAAATGCCCCCATTAGAAAACTATTTTTTTTCATACAAAACATCCTATCTATATATTATCATTGCCGAAAAACAATATACTTGTTCTTCTGAAAATATAGCTGTGGAAACTGAATAATGTATATCTATAAGTTCAATTTCCCCCGATAAAAACTCATTAATACTTTCTTCTAGATCTTTTTCATGACCCTCATCAAAAATCTTCACTTTCATTATACCACCATTTGTATAATATCAAAAATAAAGTGCCTTTTTTGTCAAAGAAAGAGGAATACTATTCCTCTTATCTATTACTAAAATGTTGCATATGTCCTGGTATTTGTGGAACAGCATTTCTTGGATTAATACGTCCACTATTTGGATTACCACCATTTGCCACATTATTTTCCCATCTGTTACCAGCATTGTCAAATAAATTCAAGTGAACATGTATTCCACCAGAACAAGTATCACCGCTATTACGTCCTGCCATAGATCCAATCTTAGTATTAGCAGAAACTTTTTGTCCTACTCTAACTGTCCAATTAGATAAATGCCAATAAGATGTAATATATGAATGACCTTTTATATTATGTTTAACATAAACAATATGATTCCCACATCTAGCATTATATGTAAGCATTAATACTTCACCGTCTGCTACTGGATAAACAGTATCACCAGCTACACTCTTAGAAAAATCTATTCCAGTATGGAAATCTTCTTTATGTCCATCCCCATCTAAATCACGCCAGCCATAATCACTTGTAACATAACCACTAGATATAGGCATGAATGTTCCGTTAGTACTAACTAAATTAGAACCTTGTGTTAATTTTCTTTGACAACTTGTTGGTGTATCATTTCCACTACAACCTCTTGATTTCATACTATTGATTAAAGCCATTTGTGTTTTATATTCTTCATCTTTACTAAGCATACCTTCTTTTAAAACTTCAATAGTTTTATTAAGTTTAGCTTCTAACACAGTAAGTTCTTGTTGCTTTTTGGCAAGTTCAGCTTGTTTATTATTTAAATCTTTTTGTTTTTTCTCTAAAGCATCAATATCTTTATTATATGAATCAATTAACTCTTCATTATATGTAGAAAGTTGTTCTGCTACTGAAACTCTATATATAAAATCCGTAAACGAACTTGCTCCAAATGCATATTCCATATAAGAGTTTTCACCATTGGCTACTTGAACAAATTCCATAATTTCTTTTATTTCTTTATCTTTAACTTTTATATTTTCTTGCAATACTTTTATTTCTTTTTCTAACTTTTCAAGTTCACTATCAATTCGTTTAATCTCACTTTCAGTTTGAGATTTTTGTTTAATAGCACTATCTCTTTCCTGTTCGGTTAAAGCCTTTTCTGATTTTGCTTTATTATAAGCATCACGATTAGCTTTAGCTTGAGCCAATAATTCATTTAAAGTTGATTCTTTTGCATTTATTCCAAGTTCTGGAACAAATAGAAATACAAATAAAAGTAAAACCATCAAAATCTTAATTCTTTTCATCATACCACCTACCTACTCTTTTAACATATTAGCATACTTCTTATAATCTGGTTTATATTTTTCCACAGTTTTCCAAAATGCTTTAGAATGATCAAAATGTACTAAATGACTAAGTTCATGAATTACAACATAATCTATTACATTTACATCATACCTAATTAATTTTGAATTAAGGGTTACAGTTAAATTTTTTCTATTACAAACACCCCATCTCGTTTTCATTGTCCTAATTCTTAAACTAGGAAATGGGATATTTTCCTCAAATAATTTATAACACTCATTTATTCTTTCCTGAAATAATTCTTTCATTCTTTTTTTTAACCATTTTTCTAAGGTTGCTTCAGAATTTACATATATCTTATCTTCGTCAAATTCTATATTATTAAATGGTACCATTATTATATCATATTTTTTTCCAAGATAATAGAAATCATTGTTTTTTTCATTTCTTACTTTTACTTTATTTAACATTTTTCTTAGAAATTCTTCCTCTTGATATAACAAATCCTTTATATCGCCTTTTCGCATAAAATAATTTGTTGTTACATATATAGTTAAATCTTCTTTTACTTTTATATAAGTATTTTTATTAGCTTTTTTAACAACTTCAACATTATACTTCTTTCCATCTATTTTATGTTCAAACTGCATATAACACTCTCCAATATTATTCATTTTATCATATTTTTGGACAATAAAAAAGAACCAAATATTGGTTCTTTATATTAAAGCATAGATAAGATTCCGCAAACCACTAAAATGATTACTAATAATACAAGAGCTAATTTCCAAATGTATTTAACCCATTGTTTATAAGAAACATCAAAGTGACTTAATCCGGCAATTAATACTACACTTGTAGGTAATAATAACATACCTAATGCATAAATAGCTTGTGATACTAATCCTGCTACTGGAAGTGCAGATGCATCAAATCCACTTGTGAATGCAAATACTTCTGATAACATATAATATAAATCATTATAGAAGAAACTTCCAACAAGTGCTGCTACCCCTGTAACGATAACATTAAATCCATCAGCTAATCCAAAGATTTTAGCAAGAACTGTTGTTGCGATTGTTCCACTACCACTATATGCACCTTGGTATAATACGCATAAAATTACACTTGCGATTGTTGCATATAATGCTGTTGGCATCCATGCTTTTACACCTCTTAAGAAGCTTTCAACAAATTGATTTAAGCTTAATCTGTAAATCCATGCGATTAAACCTGCTGTAATAATCATAATTGCAGCAAATTCAGAATTACCCCAATAACCCATTTGGCTAATACCACTTAATAAATGTTGGAAAATTGGGAATCCTTTAATTTCTACTGCCATGATTTTATCATAGATATTATTAAACCATTCAATTTGGAAAGAATAATACCAGTTATACATACCTACTAATGAAATTATTAACATTAAAGAGAAAATAATTACTAGTGGTGCAATACTAACACGTTTTCCAGCTTTTACTTTTTTACCAGTTGCTGGTGCTGCTAATGCTGCAGTAGTTTTTTTCTTAGTAGTTCCTTTCTTTGTTGTAGACTTTTTAGCAGTTGTTTTACTAGCTGCTTTTGTAGCTGGCTTAGTAGTTTTTTTAGTAGCAACTTTCTTAGTAGTTGTTTCTTTAACTTCTTTAACTGGAGCTACTTTTACTTCTTCTCTTTTTGCTGTTTTTAAAACAAATACGATTAATGCGATTGTTGCTAATACTAATAAAATAATTTTACCAACGATAGCATCATTCATATCTAAAGAGAAAATGTTTTTAGTATAACCACTAATATTAAAGCCATATGTAGATCCGATTGAACCTATTAACATTGCACCTACAGTTGAAATTAATGCTGTTAATTTTTTATAACCCATTTCAAACATGATAGCTGCATAAAGTGGAACTAAAATGAATAATGGTACGATTAAACCAGTAACTGAAGATAAAACTACGAATTCAATAATAGTTAATACTACGAATAGTTTTTCTTTTCCTTTGAACCAGTTTCTTACTTTTTTAACAAATGTTGCTAATGCACCAGTTTCTTCCATAACACCATAGAAACCTCCCATTACAGCAAATACAACACCAAACATAATAAATGTTATGATTGTATTAACTGGAACAGCTGCTAAATCAAAGAAACTAACTGGATCAATGCTATTAGTTGTAAGCTCACCATTGCTATAAGTTCCGATTGGAATAATCCATGTCAAAATCGCAAAAATGACAAAGCATATTCCGACTGCCTTAATTAAATTTCTTTTCACTTTTTCTTACCTCCCAGTATAATTATAGCAAAAAGCAATTTAAATATAAAGGATTTTATAAAAAAATTAACATTTTTTGGCTTAAAGAACAAAAAAGAATAGAAAAACTATTCTATATAAAAACACTAAGTATGTTATTTACAATAAAGCAAATGCCTATTCCAAATATAAACGGTATTAAAATAGAACAAAGGCTCCATTTTAATCCAATTTCCTTTTTTATAGTAAGAACTGTTGTCATACATGGAAAATGAATTAATGAAAAAATCATAAAACATATTGCGGTTGTTATAGTCCAGCCATTATTTACTAAAATATTTTTTAGTTCACTTAAATTACCGACATCTACTAAATTGCCTAATGCCATATACCCCATTATCATAATTGGAATAACTATTTCATTAGCTGGAAAACCTAAAAGGAAAGCCATTAAAATTGTACCATCTAATCCTATTGCCTCTCCTAATGGATTTAAAAAATTAGAACACATTTTAAGTAAAGTTAAATCCCCTACATGAATATTTGCTAAACACCATATAACAAGTCCTGCTGGTGCTGCAATACATATAGCTCTAGCTAAAACAAATAATGCTTTATCTAATAAAGATCTAATTATGACTTTTAAAAATTGTGGTTTCCTGTAAGGTGGAAGTTCCAAAGTAAATGAAGATGGCTCTCCTTTTAACAATGTTTTTGATAGTATTTTAGAAATAATAAATGTCATAAAAACACTAAACAAAATTACTAAAGTTAAAATAAATGCACTTCCAAAACTACTAGATACAAAGAAAATTGTAATAATGGCAATCAGCGCTGGAAACCTACCATTACAAGGTACTAATGAATTAGTTAAAATAGCAATTAATCTTTCTCTTTTAGAATCAATTATTCTAGCACCTATTACCCCCACTGCATTACAACCAAATCCCATACACATAGTAAGTGCTTGCTTACCACATGATGCACATTTTTTAAAATATTTATCTAAATTAAAAGCTATTCTAGGCAAAAAACCAAAGTCTTCAAGTATAGCAAATATTGGGAAAAATATTGCCATTGGCGGTAACATTACTGAAACTACCCATGCTAAGACTCTATAAATCCCATATACAATCACATCAACAATTACATCTGGCAAATGTAAAAAATTTAATAAGTTTAAAAGTGGTTCTTCTAAACTAAAGAAAAAGTTATAAAGAAATTCTGATGGAACGTTTGCCCCACTAATTGTAATCCAAAAAATAAAGAGTAAAGATAAAATCATAATTGGCACACTTGTTAATCTATTTGTCAAAATTTTATCAATTAATCGTTCCTTTTTATCATAATCTTCATTTTCAAAAATAACAGTTTCCTTTGTAATTGATTCTGCTTTTTTAGTAATATTAGATACAATTAAATACGGTATTTCTTCTTTTCTAATTCCAAAATTATATAAATAATCTTGAGCCTTTGAAACACTATTAACAATATCATTGTAATCATATTGTTCTGTTAATTTTTCAATCAAATTTCTATCATATGATAATAAATCATAATACATTTTTTCTTTTAAATTTGGAAAGTCATTTTTTATTATATCTATACTATTATTAATGATTTCTTCATATTTTATTTTTAAAACATCTTTTTCTTTAAAATTATAAATTGTTTCTTTTAGTTTCTTTAAACTACTTTTATCTTTTGTGCTTGTTTCTATAACTGGAATCCCTAATATATTAGATAATTTGTTAGTATCTATAATTATACTTTTCTTTTTTGCCTCATCCATCATATTAACACATAAAATAACCTTATTTGTCACTTCCAAAATTTGAATTAAAATATTTAAGTTTCTTTCTAAACAAACTGCATCACATACAACAATCAACAAATCATAATTATTAAAATACACAAAATCCCTAGTTACTTCTTCTTCCTTTGATTTAGCTGTTAATGAATAAGTACCTGGCAAATCCTCTATTAAGTATTTTTTATTTTTATATACATAAATACCTTCAGCTTTTGTAACTGTTTTTCCAGGCCAATTGCCTGTGTGCTGATGAAGTCCAGTTAGTCCATTAAATATAGTTGATTTACCAACATTTGGATTTCCTATTAAGCCTATATTAATCATAAATTTCCCTCACTATAATTTTTTTAGCATCTTCTTTTCGAATAGCAATCAAAGTTCTTCTAATCATATAAGCCACAAATTCTTTTTCACCACTTGATAAAATTGGTTTTATTTTTGTTCCTGGAACTAGTCCCAAATCAAGTAATCTTTTTTTCATATTTTCACTTGTATTTACACTAACAATTTCTGCGTCTTTTCCAATATCAAGATGTTCTAAAGTCATCAGCATCCCCCACATTCTCATTTGTATTATATGAATTAGTTTTTAGTTCGTAACAAAAAAATAGAGATTTCTCTCTATTAGGCAATTCTTTTATACATATACACAGTTATGTAAGGTTGCAGATTAGTAAATGCAGTAGTACTTCCAGAAGAACCTGTAGTATTTGCTTTTGTTGTAACAGAATGAGTATGCGCACCAGTTGTCGATGTATATACAGAATTTGATCTAAACATATTTTTATTTGATAAAGTACTAGTTCCTGTATAATCCAACGATCCAGGAAATACAAGATAATGTGCATATGATGGAATTGTTGTTCCATAACCACTTTGTCCATAGTACACATTTCCTGTATGACTGTGTCCTCCTGCAGAGGCTGCTGTTCCTGATAATTTGGGTACTGAGTGTGTATGTGATGGAATATTTGAAGTAGTTAGTGTTGTTGTACTAACCCCGCTTGTTTTACCTGCAGAATTAAATATAGAATCACTTGCATTTACACCAACTAATGCTCTTCCAGAAGCATATACTTCCCATGTTCCACCAATAGCATTTTGCACCTCATTCACATTTGAGTATGCTGTCGTTTTAAAAATTGAACCTACTGGATATGTTTTATTTAACATTTCATCTTCAAAAGATGTCACTTTATTTTCTAATTCTATAATATTTTTTTTAGTTTGCGTTAGCCTTGTTTCTATATCAAATGCATATACATTATTTATAAATAAAAGAAAAACAATTATAGTAAATATTTTTTTCATTAATTTCCTCCTAGCTAACCCTCTTATATCTATATACAGCTATCGATGGTTGCATATTTGTAAATACTGTTCCACTTCCCGTAGATCCTGTCGTACTTTCATTTGTTGTTACTGAATGAGTGTGAGCTCCCGCCGTAGGAACTGTAATTCCCATCATTTTATGTTTATCAGTTAGTGATGTCGAACCAGTCCACCCAAGATGACCCACTTTAAAATAGTGTGCCCCTGCAGGTATAGTTATATTGTAGCCACTTTGTTCATAAAAAGCTGTTATTGAATGTGAATGGCTACCTGCTGCTGAGACTGTTTCACTGGAAAGAGCAGGAATTTGATGAGTATGACTTGGTAAATTAGATACTGCTAAGGTTATTGAAGATTTGCCATCCATTTTATTTACAGTATTAAAATTAATATCACTTGTATTTACTCCAATTAAAATTCTACCTGAACCATAAACATCCCATGTTCCACCTAAAGCATTTTTAATTTGTTCCACTGTAGAATAGGTTGTTGTTTCATATATACTCCCTATTGGGTATGTTTTATTCAATCTTGAATTTTCATATAAATTCATTTGCTCTTCTAAATCTGAAATATTTTTATCCAAATCATCTAGATTGTTTTCAATGTCTAAAGCATTTGTTTGATTTAAAAAGAAAAAAATACAAAAAATTGTTAACACTGCTTTTTTCATATTTTTACCTCCTAACCTTTTCTCTTATACATATAAACTGTTATGTATGGTTGTAAATTTGTAAATGACGAAGCACTTCCGTTACTTCCTGAAGCTTTTGCTACAGTTGAAACTGTGTGGGTATGAGTTGAAACTGTATTTGTTGTCCACCCTGTTACCACATTCCTATTTGTTAATGCTGTATCTGTATATGAAACTGTTTCTCCCCATAAAAAATAATGTGTATATGTTGGAATGGTTTGATTATAACCAGGCTGACCATGATAAAAATTAACGTTATGTGAATGTGCCCCTGCAGAAGCGGCTGTTCCTGAAAGTTTTGGAACACTATGAGTATGCGCAGGCATATTAGCAACTGCTAAAGTTGTAGTAGATGTACCTCCTGTTTTACCTACTATATTAAAGTTTGTATCGCTTGCATTTACTCCAACTAAAGTTCTTCCAGTTCCATAGGTTTCCCAGTCGCCACCAATAGTGTTATCTACTTCACTAGCAGTTGAATACTTAGTAGAAATGTAAATAGAACCTACAGGGTATGTTTTATTTAATAAATTACTTTCTACAGATGACTGCCTATTAAGTACTTTTTGATATCTATTATTTAGTAATGCTGTTAATTCTTGATAAGCAGCATTTAATTGTTCATCAGTTAATTTATACTCTTTATTATTATTAGCTAAATCTATTACTCTTATCTTTATCTTACTTAAATAAAAATTGTCTATATTATATTCACTTGTTGTTCCTTTATCTTTATATAAGCTTCCACTTTCTGATAACTCATATTTAACTATCTCTGTTTCATCTGTGCATGTTGCTTTTATTTTTATATTATCAAGTGTTATTTCTTTTACTTCTAATGTGCATTCTGGAGCTTTATTATCATGTCTTGTCTCTATCCATTTACTTTCTGTTACGTAGTTTCCATCTTTATCTTCTACTTTATAATATACTGTATATCTTGTGTTTGGGGTTAATCCTGTAAATGTATGTGTATTACTTTCTGTGGCTTCAGTATAATTCTTATCATCTAAACTATATGAATATTTTAAGCCATTTCCTTTTGCTTTTACTGTCGCTTTTATACTTGTATAATCACTTTCTTCTATTGTACTTTCTATCTCTAGTTTATTTGATTCTATTCCACCCTCTGGTTCATTAAATATTTGTTTATCATCTTGGATTATTTCAGTAAATACTTCTATTTTACTTGTTATATCTTCATTTATCTTTGTTCCTTCTGGTATACAA
>CASPVX010000032.1 GCA_949425575.1 uncultured Bacilli bacterium | reverse complement strand
AATAGAATATGTGGTGATGATATGAAAAAAAGGGGATTTACGTTAATAGAAATATTAGCAGTAATAGTAATAATCGCATTAATATTAGTATTAGTGACACCAAATATATTAGCTAATTTAAGTAAAGCAAGAGGAAAAGTATCGGATGCAACAGAGAAAGTAATAGAGGAAGCAGTAGACTTGTATATTGATGAAAATCCAGATACATATCCAGAAAATGAAGGAGACATCTACTGTATAACAGTAGATACTTTAATGGGAGCAGGTAAATTAGTAAACCCATTAACAGATGCAGCAACAGGAAAAGAAATAGACGGAAGTACAAGTGTAAGAGTAACAATAACAAAAGGCGGAAGAGAATACGAACTAGTAACAGATGGGACATGTAATCAAGGAAATCTAGACATATTAACAAGTGAACAAATAGGAATAAGCGTATCAAATATAACAACAAAAGGATTTGATGTAACAACAACAATCCCAGAAAAGTATAAAGAAAATATAGGTAGATATGATTATAGTATAGATGGCGGAAAGAAATATGATTATAAAAATAGAGGATCAAATACAAGAATAACGAACTTATTAACAAACACATATACAATAAAAGTAAAAGTAACAACAAAAGATGGACAAGTAGTAGTAGGAAGTAAAGCAGCAAAAGCAACATTAATACCAATAGGAGATATAACATTTTCATCAGCACCAGGAATGAATGTATGTGCACCATCAAAAGTAATAACAGTAACAAATCCAGCAAGTACTCAAATAGCAATAGCGAAAAATGAAAAACTAATGTATAGTTATACATTAAATACAGCATTAAATAAAAACTCATGGCCAAAACAAACAAATAATATATATAATCTAACAGTAACAGACAATGGAACATTAATGGCAAGAGTAACAGATGGAGTAAATGAGAAAGTAGTAAGCTATGCGATAACAAAAGTAGCCGCACCAAATCCAGTAGTACTGAAAGCGACAGTAGACTTAACATCAGAAAAGTGGTATGCAGGAAAAATAACAGTAACAGCGAGAACGAGTGTATGTACGAATAAACCAGGAATAGAGATAAATGGATACTGTTTAACAACAACAAATAGTAGACCAAGTGCGAGTAATAGTTGTTTTAATAATGCAGGTCCAAGTGATCATCCAGCCCATAAAGGAAATATATTTGGAAGAGATAATGGGACATATTATGCATGGGCAAGAGATACAGATGGAAATGTATCGTTAAAAGGAGTAAAAGTAACGGTAAACTGGAAAGGCGTACCAGAATGTAGTATTGCTAGATCTGGTGATTGGAAAGATGGAAATAGTAAATGGTGGACATCAAATGTAGTAGCAACCTTAAAACCATCTGGTAACGGAAAAACAATAAGAAGTAAGTCAATAAGTTCAAATGGATCATCAAGTAGTACAAAAGTAACAGTAAAAAAAGAAGGAAAGTCTACAGTGTCGGGTGTAGTATCTGCAGGAGGAAAAACTGGAAAGTGTAGTTATACTGCATGGATAGATAAAACACCTCCATCATGCTGGATATCGGATTATAAAAGTAATGTATCAAGCCCATATGTAACGTTTAAATGTTCGGATTCAACAAGTGGATGTACAACGTCCACCAAAACAAAGTATGGGGAAGGGACACATTCATATACTTGTAGGGATAATGCAGGTCATACAAAAACAAGCCCAAGTAAATATGTTAAGAAGTACGTTTATATTCCTCCAGTAACTGATGGTGGAGGAAGTTCTGGTGGCGGAGGTAATTCTGGCGGTGGAAAAAAATATTATGTTTGTAGTAGTATTAATTATAGACCAGCACCTTGTTATTCATCAGTTCCTTTATTAACAGGAAATTGTACATGCTGTTCAACTAAATTTGATTTTTCAAAAGCTTGTACAAGAAGTCCTTTGTTTAATGGAGGATCGTCTAATAATAATAACAATAGATTTCCGAGTGAAGGAAGTTTCACTTGCAGTCATCATAACAGTATGACTTGTAAATAGAAAAGGCTAAATGATACATTTGGTCTTTTTTGTTTGCGGTGGTATAATTAAAAAAGAGAGAATTATAATAAGATAGGAGGAAATTATGAATTTTAATAATATTATGAGAAAAGTCTTTTTGTGGATGACTTTAGGTTTGTTATTAACTTTTGGAACAGCATGTTATGTTTCCACAAATGAAAATATTATCCACAGTATAATTAGTAGTAGCCTATATTATGTATTAATTATTATAGAATTAATCTTGGTTATAGTACTATCAGCTAGAATAGGAAAAATGAGCCCTCAAACAGCACGAATTTTATTTTTATTATATTCATTTGTAACAGGTCTTACTTTTTCCACAATATTTATTACATTCCACATTTCATCAATAATAATCATTTTCTTAATAACTGCAATTGTATTTGGAATTTTAGGTTTAATAGGTTATACGACAAAAGTAGATTTGAGTAAAATGGGAGTTTATTTATTTGTTGGATTAATAGGTGTAGTAATTTGTTCAGTAGTTAATATATTTTTAGGCAATAGCACTTTTGAAATAATTATAAGCTCAGTAAGTTTAATTGTATTTTTAGGTTTTACAGCATATGATGTTCAAAGTATTAAAAGATTAAGCTACGAATATGGTGATAATGATTCAGTTGCTATAATAGGCGCTTTAAAACTATATTTAGACTTTATTAATATTTTCCTAGATTTAATTACATTATTTGGGAAATCACGTGATTAGAAGCATATGCTTCTTTTTTTTTAATATAATTGAATTGTATTTACAAATTCGTTAAAAACTGTTATAATCATTAGCGAGTATGTAATTACTCCTTGCTTTCTTTTTTGAAAGCCAAAAGACCATAAGGAGGTGTAAAAATGAGAGAATATGAAATCATGTTTATCGTTAAACCTACATTAGGAGAAGATGAAGTTAAAAATGTAGTTAAAAGTTTTACAAAAGTATTAACTGATAATGGAGCAAAAATAACTTCAGAAAAAGAAATGGGACAAAAAGAACTAGCTTACGAAATCAAAGATTTTAAAAGTGGTTACTACTATGTTCTAACAGTAGAAGCTAATGACGATAAAGCAATCAAAGAATTTGACCGTTTAGGTTTAATCAGTAGAGATGTTATTCGTCACTTAATCACTAAAATAGAAAAATAGAAAAAGAGGTAAATTTCATGAATAGAGTAATGTTGGTTGGTAGAATTACTGCTAAACCAGAATTAAGATATACAAGTTCAAATATTCCGTATACACGTTTTTCAGTAGCGGTTAATAGAACTTTTAGTAATGCTCAAGGTGAAAGAGAAACTGATTTCATCAATGTAGCAGTATGGAGAAGACAAGCAGAAAATGTTGTTAATTATTTAGATAAAGGAAGTTTAGTTTCTGTAGAGGGAAGACTTCAAACTGGAAACTATACAGATAAAGACGGAAATAAAAGATATACAACAGAGGTTATGGCTGATTCAGTACAATTTTTAGATACTAAAAAACAAGCTGAAGCTAGAAGTCAAATGCCAAGTGAAACACCATATGATTATGAACAAACTCCTAGTAAAACTGTAGATGTTGATGATGATCCATTTGCCGATTTTGGTGATAACGTTTCAATTGATGACAATTTCTTAGACTAATAAAGGAGGAAAAAACATGGCAGATTTTTACAGAAAAAAGAAAAAAATATGTCAAATGTGTGCTGGAAAATCAGTAGACTATAAAGACGTTGATATAGTAAAAAAATATATTAGTGCTGATAAAGGTAAAATTTTACCTAGAAGAGTAACTGGTGCTTGTTCTAAACACCAAAGACATATTGCAAACGAAGTTAAAAAAGCTCGTTTTATGGCATTAATACCATTCGTAAAATAGAACTTAGTTAATAAGTTCTTTTTTTGTTTTAAAATTGTGAAATTGTGTGAATGAATGTGATTTTATTTTTTTTAAAAATAAAAGTAGTATAATATGCGTTAAGAAATGGAAATTTCTTTGGAGGCATATTTATGAATAATATAATGGAAGATAAAATAATTGAACTTAAGTTTACAATTAAAGGATCAAATGATACTATTTGTGTAAAGGTTAATGATTCTGCGGTTATTTTTGGAATTGATTACCTTGTAGTTCCTAAAAACATGGGAAAATTGACTTCTAAAATAGCTATAAATCCTATTACAAAGCTAGAAATACCTATTTTTTCAGATGAAATTTCAGAGTGTAAAGCGGGTTTTCCAGCATATAATAAGAATGATTATAAATTTGCTTTAAAACACAAATTAGATATTAATAGTGTTATGCCAATATTAGAAAATGAATATCCTAAAAAAAATAAAAAATGGATATATAAACAAAATATAGTTTTGTTTGTTAAGCATTATAAATTAGATAAATATCTATATATTAATTATAATGATGGTTTAAATAGTTTTATTGATGGAGATTCTGAAAATGGGGAAACTCATTTAGAAACTGCGTTTAGACTTCTAGTAGAACAAAGTGGTTATGTGGATATTAAACAAGTAGATGAAAGACCACTTAAGTTTATTTATGTATATTATGATAAAGAAAAAGATGTTAATATGTACATAGAAGAGATATTTATGGACATAAAACTTAAAAGTGACAAATGTATTGAAATGGCTAAAAATCAAAAATTTAATCATGTAGTTAAGTGGGCGAACAAGAAAGAACTTAAAGAACTATTGTGTGATGAACGAGAAATTATGAATGATTTATTAATGAGCTGTTTTGATGACAATTCAAAAAATAAGGTAAATTAGAAATAAAAGGAAAACTAACAAAATTATAAATATGGGAATAGATGTGAATCTATTCTTTTTAATTGATAAAAAAAAGAAAGCAATGTATAATAAAAAAGGAGATGATAAAAATGGCAAAAAAAGAAGAATTAATAGAGGAAATTGAAAAAACAGAAGAAATAGAAGAAAGCGAATCAGAAACAAGTTTAGCTGATATTGTTAAAAATAATTACCAAGAAAGAACAATTGTGGAAAGTGAGCTTCCAGTTAAAAAAATAGCAATAGCTAGTGATCATCGTGGATTTAAAATGAAACAAAAATTGACAAAATATTTAGTAAAGAAGGGTTATACTATAATTGATTTAGGTCCAGATACTAAAGGTAGTGTAGATTATCCAGAGTTTGCTTTTGCCCTTACAAAAACGATTAAAGGCGGAGATGCTCCTATGGGAATTTTAATTTGCGGTAGCGGTATTGGAATGAGTATGGCTGCTAATAGGGTAAAAGGAATTAGATGTGCTAAAGTTAATAATGTTAAAGAAACAAAATATACAAGAAAAGATAATGATGCTAATGTAATTGCTATAAGTGCAAAAATGCCAATGTATAGAGCAAAAGATATAGTTGATGTTTTTATAAATACTGAATTTTCTGGTAAAGAAAGACATCAAAACAGAATAGAAATGTTAGATAAAGCAAGAGGTTAATTATGTTAAAAGCAAGCATATATATATTAGTAACAATTATTACTATTTGGGCTTTAAGTGGCGTTAATTTTGAAAATATATTTAAGAAGAATAAAATTTATGAAGCAAGAGTATTATATTTATTAGTATGTATGTCGATTTCGTATTTAGTAGTAAATTTTTTATATGATTTTTTTATGTATTCTAAGTTTGTTTAGAAAGGCCTGAAATTATGAAAAAATTACTCTTAATAACATTTTTAATATTGATAATTCCATATATTGTTGTTAGTGTTTTTATCAATAATGATGAAATGGAATTTTATTATGTAAGTAATGATACAATAAGAGTAAAAGATGAAAAAACAGGCAAAATTTCTACCATATTATTTGAAGAATATATAAAGGGTGTTTTATCAGGCGAAATGGGAGCTAACTTTGAATTAGAAGCATTAAAAGCTCAAGCAGTAGCTGCTAGAAGTTATGCTTTATATAAAATGGAAAAGACAAAAAATGAAGATTATGATGTGGTAAATACTGTCACTAATCAAGTGTATTTAACTGATGAAGATTTAAAAGAAAAATGGAAAGATAAGTATTCAGAAAGAATAAATAAAATAAAAAATGCAGTAGTGGAAACTAAAGGTGAGTATATGACATACAATAATGAATTAGTGGAAGCGCTGTTTTTTTCTACATCTACTGGAGTTACTGAAAATAGCGAAGAAGTATTTTCTTCAAAAGTTCCTTATTTGAGAAGTGTTTCAAGTGATGATAGCTTATCACCAGTATATACAGATTCTGTTATTATTTCTAAAGAAGATTTTTTTAAAAAGTTGGATTTAAAGAATAGTGATAATTTAGATATAAAATATTTAGAAAAAAGTAGTACAGGACGAATAAAAAAAATTTCAATAAATGGAAAAGACTTTACAGGAAAAGATATAGCTTCTAAACTTAAACTTAGGTCTAATTATTTTGAAATAAAAAAAGAAAAGGAAAATATAATAATCAATACGAAAGGTTATGGACATGGCGTAGGCATGAGTCAGTATGGTGCCCTTTCAATGGCAAAAAAAGGTTACAAATATGATCAAATTTTAAAACATTATTATACAGGTGTTGAAATTCAAAAAAAATAAATAAAAAAGTATAATTTCACTTTAATTGGTAAAGAATGTTAATGAGGTGAAATTATGGAAAGAAAAATAAATAAACCAGTTATTTATAGCTTGTTTGGTGGATTGTTTGTTATTTTAGCTGGATCATTATTTTTTATGAATAGTGCTGGTAATAGTACTTATAATTATGATGATGATTATCGATATGTATCTAAACTTTTTAATAATGAAAGTGAAGCAGTAGTTAATACTACAGAATCTTTAATAAAACCTTTTACTGATGAAAATATTAAAACAGTTCAAAAGTTTTATGATTATAAGGGTGAAGAAACAGATCAAGAAAATGCTATCATAAATTATGATCAAACTTATATTCAAAACAATGGTGTAGCATACAGTGGAGAAGCAAATTTTCCAGTTATTTCTGTTTTAAGTGGAAAAGTACTTAGCGTTAAAGAGGATAAATTACAAGGTAAAATTGTTGAGATTGAACATGAAAACAATGTAATTACTACTTATAAATCTTTAAGCGAAGTTTCTGTTAAAGCTGAAGACGAAGTAAAACAAGGGGCTATAATTGGTAAAAGTGGAACATCAAACATTAATAAAAATTTAGGGGATCATATTGTTTTTGAGCTAAATGCTGGGGGAACTTACTTAAATCCTGATAATTTTTATGGAAAAGATATTAATAATTTAAAAAATAGCTAATTTTCCAAATTGAATATATATTTTTATTCTAAAAACCCATTTTGATACTTCGAATTGGGTTTTTTTGATGCTTATTTTGAAGGTTTATAGGTCCAATTTGTCATTTTCATCATTTGATAAAAAAAATTATTTTTTTTAGTATATTGCCTTAAGAAAAGGAAACTTTTCTGAAAGGAGGAAATATGAAAAAAATATTATTTGGTATTATTTTGATGTTTAGTTTGTTTTCCTGTGCTCAAGCTAAAACTGATGATACTAAAATTGAATTTAATAACTTATATGATTATTACTATGAAATTAAAGGAGATAATTTATATTCTTCTAATTTTACGAGCGTGTTTTATGCAAATGGTAAAATAGCTTATTGTATAGAGCCGGGTGTAGGTATTACTACTACGATATATGATTCTAGTAAAAATCTAAATTTAAGTAAAGAAAAAACTGATTATCTTGAATTGTTAGGGTATTTTGGTTATGAGTATCCAACTCATAAAACAACAAAATATTATTTAGCTACTCAAGAACTTATATGGGAGTATGTAAAAAAAGTAAGTGTAAAATTTACAAATGCGAAAAACGGAATGGGCTCAGAAATTGATTTAAGTAAAGAGAAGAATGATATTTTGAGACTGATTAATAATTATAAGAAAAATCCGTCATTTAATAAGGAAACGCTTAGTATTAAAAATACTAATGAATTGATTGATTCCAACAATGTACTTAAAGATTATGAAATTATTAGTAGTGATATTAATGCCACGATTTCTGGTAATAAGCTAATATTGAGTTCTGATGAAGTAGGAGGTAAAAATATTAAACTTAAGTATAAAAAATATACTAATGAAACTACTTTAGTTTATTCAAAAGGAAGTTCACAGAAAATGGCTACACTAAGATTAAGTAGCGATAAACTGATAGATTTATCTTTTGATTTTAAAAGTGGAAGTGTAAAAATAATAAAAAGTGGTGAAAAATTAAATAGTGGTTATAATTATGAAATGGTATTTCTAAAAGGCGTAATCTTTGGATTATATGACCTAAACAATAACATAATCAATGAATTTTCAACTGATGAAAATGGCGTGATTAATATTAATAATTTATCTTTTGGTAGATATTATGTTAAGGAAATATCAAATAAACACGGACATTTACTTGATCCAAATAAATATTATTTTGAAATTAGCAAAGATAATTTGAATGAAAGTATTTCTCTTAAAAATTATTTACCCAAAGGGAATGTAGAAATTATTAAAATGGGAGAAAATAATAAAAGACTTGATGGTGCAGTATTTGAATTATATACAGAATCAGGGGAGTTAATAGCTACAGAAAAAACCAAGAATGGTGTAATTAAGTTTAAAGATTTATCTTTTGGTAAATACTATTTAAAAGAAATTATAGCGCCTAATGGTTATTCTCTTGATTCATCAAATCATTATTTTGAGGTGAGTTCAGAAACTGAATTATTAAATATAGAATTATTTAATGACTTAATTATAGATGTTCCAATAACTGGGAAGAATGATTATTTATATATTTTTTTAGGAATTTTATTTGCACTTTTCAAACGTATTTCTTAAAAGTATATTTATTGTAATAATAATTATTATTTCTGGTTATTATATTAGTGGTTTTATAAAAATAAAAGAAGATAATTTAAAATTAAAGAATTTTTTTAATGTGGAAAAAATGGGCGCTGTTAAAAACTATTCTGATTCATATATATCGATATTAGAAATTCCTAAAATAAATTTAAAAAAAGGTATGTATGAGATTAATAGTAAATTTAATGATGTTGATAAAAATATTGAAATTAATCCTAAATCTAATATGCCTGATACTGAAAAAGGAAATTTTATTTTGGAGGCACATAGTGGATTATCTTTAACTTCATATTTTAATAATTTAGAAAAATTGACAAAAAATGATATCGTAAATGTGTATTATAATAATATAAAATATAAATATTTGATTGAGAATTTTTATGATATTGATAAAACAGGGAAGGCTATTATAAAAAGAGATTATAATAAAAACACTATAACCTTAATAACTTGTAAGAAAAACGAAAATAAGCAAATTATTTACATTGGTTATTTAAAAGAAAAAAAGACTTATTAAAATTTTAATCCTTCATATAATTAAATGGAGGATGATATTTTGAAGTCTGAAATAACAAATAGGGTTTTAAAAGAAGCTAATTATATTATAGATACAAGAAAAACACTTAGAGATATAGCAAAGGTTTTTGGTGTTTCAAAAAGTACAGTGCATAAGGATCTAAAAGACCGCTTAAAAGATGTGGATATATCTCTTTATAAACCTGTTTCAAAAATTTTATCAGAACACAAGGAAATAAGACATATACGAGGTGGAGAATCAACTCGAAAAAAGTATTTAAAAGTTGTTAAATAGCTGTAAAAAAATCACTTCCATGTGTTATAATAAATAAATGGAGAAAAGGTGATATTATGTTTTCAAAAGATATTGGAATAGATTTGGGCACAGCAAATGTTCTTATTTATATTAAAGGACAAGGAATTGTATTAAATGAACCTAGTGTAGTTGCTATTGATGCAGATACAAAAAAAGCGTTAGCTGTTGGTACTGAAGCTCGTGAAATGCTTGGAAGAACTCCAGGAAAAGTAAAGGCTATTAGACCAATGAAAGATGGTGTAATTGCTGATTATGAAACAACAGAAATTATGCTTAATCATTTTATTAGAAAGGTTAATGGAAAAAGTTTTTTCACAAGACCTAGAATATTAATTTGTTGTCCTTCTAATATAACTCAAGTTGAAAAAAATGCTATTAAAGAAGCTGCTGAAAGAACTGGCGCAAGAAAGGTATTTTTAGAGGAAGAACCTAAAGTGGCTGCTGTTGGGGCAGGTATGGATATATCAAAACCTAGCGGTAATATGGTCATTGATATTGGTGGTGGAACTACTGATATTGCAATTCTTTCATTAGGAGGAATTGTTACATCTTCTTCAATTAAAATTGCTGGTAACGTTTTTGATGCTGATATTATTAAATATGTTAAAGATAAATATAAACTATTAGTTGGTGATCGTACTGCTGAGGATATTAAATTTACTATTGGTACTGTATTTCCAGGATCATTAGATGAAAAAATGGAAGTACGAGGTCGTGATTTAGTTACTGGTCTTCCACATACAATAACTTTATCTAGTGATGAAGTAGAAGAGGCATTACGTGAAAGTGTTTATGCAATAATTAATACTGCTAAGTCAGTTTTAGAACAAACACCACCAGAACTTTCAGCTGATATTATTGATAAAGGAATAGTAATAACAGGGGGAGGAGCTTTATTAAATGGTTTTGATAAACTTTTATCTCACGAATTAAAAGTTCCAGTTTTTGTAGCTGAAAGCCCATTAACATGTGTAGTAGAGGGTACAGGTGTTTTATTAGATAACGTACATTTAATAGCGTAAGAAAGGAAGAAAAAATGGAAAAAACAAAAGGAGAAGTTTTAGAGGAAAAGTTATTTGATAATAAGAAATTTGGATTTGAAATAGTAACAGAAGAAGAAACAAAAAATATTATGGATTTCTGTGAAGGGTATATTGATTTTTTAAATAATGTTAAAACTGAAAGAGAAGCTGCTAAGGAAGTAGAGCAAATTCTAATCAGAAATGGTTTTAAGGAAATTTCTAGTATTGATAAATTAGCTGCTGGAGATAAGATTTATTATGTAAATAGAAAAAAAGCAGTATTTGCAGCAGTTGTAGGCAGTTTAGCAGTGACGGAAGGTTTTAATTTAATTGGGGCCCATATTGATAGCCCACGTTTAGATTTGAAACCAAATCCGCTTTATGAGGATTCAGGTATGGCATTTTTAAAAACCCATTATTATGGAGGAATAAAAAAATATCAATGGGTTAATATTCCTCTTAGTATACATGGTGTAATTGCTAAAGCAAATGGTGATGTTATTGAAGTAAATATTGGGGAAGATGAAAAAGATCCAGTGTTTACAATTAATGATTTGCTTCCTCATTTGTCTAGAAGATTAGAAGATAGAAAAGCTGATAATGCAATAGAAGCTGAAGAACTTAATGTATTAGTTGGCAGTATTCCTTTTAATGACGAAAAGGTAAATGAGAAAATAAAACTAAATATTTTAAAATTACTAAATGAAAAATATGGTATTACAGAAAGTGATTTGGCAAGTGCAGAACTTGAACTTGTACCAGCTTTAAAAGCTCGTTCTTTAGGGTTTGACAGTAGTATGATTTCTGCTTATGGTCAAGATGATAGAGTTTGTGCTTATACGAGTTTAGAGGCTTTATTAAATGTTTCTAATCCAAGTAGAACAGCAGTATGTATATTAGCCGACAAAGAAGAAGTTGGCAGCATGGGAAATACTGGTATGTGTTCTAGAAACTTTGAGAATTTTGTTTTTGAAATTTTAGAAAAAATGGGAGTTAATACTCCAGGAATGTTAGAAAAAGTATTTTGTAATTCAAAAATGCTTTCAGCAGATGTAACAGGTGCATATGAACCTAATTTTCCATCTGTATTTGAAAAGAATAATGAATCTTATATTGGTAAAGGAATTTCAGTAATTAAATATACTGGAAGTGCTTCAAAAGGCGGTGCATCAGATGCAAATGCTGAGTATGTAGGATTTATTAGAGGTTTATTTGAAAATAATAATATTAGTTATCAAATTTCTGAAATGGGAAAAATTGGTGTAGGTGGTGGAGGAACAATCGCTTATATATTAGCTGATAAAGGTATTGATGTAATTGATTGTGGTGTTCCAGTACTTGCAATGCATTCACCATATGAGGTAACTAGTAAGTTCGATGTTTATACTGCTTATAAAGCATATGAAGCATTTTATAATAATTAAGAGAAGAAATTCTCTTTTTATTTTACATTTACACTTTTAAAATATTTGAAGCTTTTAAAAAATATGATAAAATACTATTAGAATAAAGTAGTACGCATTATTTTGTGGAGGAGTTTTATGAATAGAGTTGAAAGGATAAGAATTGGAAGATATGAACAGGGATACTCTAATCAAGATATGTGGAGGCCAGTTGGGGGTCGAACATACTATAGTTATCAGGCAGAACGTTTGATGGATCAGAGTAATTATGTCGTTTTAGAGTATTTTGATGATTATATTGTTTTAAAATTTAGTGATCATTCACTTTTATCTAGAGGTAACTTTCTACCTTCTAAAATAGAAGTGGAATTGTATGGTACAGATGCTCAAAGATTTTTAACTGGCTTTGAAGTGGCTAAAATGAATTTAAATATGGATAATCCTTTTATTGCTACTTCTGCTATTATAAAAACTCCAATTAATACTGATAAAGGTGTAGTTAATAAAATTGTAATGCTGCCTCCAATGGATCAAAAAAGAATGCCAATCACAGATCAATTTCCAAAAAATAGAGAGTTTTTATATGAACTTAGTTTTCCACTTAAAAGTAAAGACAACTTAGATGAATGGGGAAGGGATAGATTATCTTATATTTTTTATTGTAAAGATGGAAAAATGATTTGTGTTGCGTCTGGAATATACTGCAGTGAAGATATTGATGGATTTCAGATAAGAGATACACATAGTATACATTCATGCCCATTTGCTGATAATTATGAATCTCTAAGAGAATATTTTAAAAGTATGGAAATACCTTTAGATGAAATGGTTTCGCTTGTATGTAGTAATGGTAATGATGTAAGAAGTGTTCAAGCGAGTAAAAAAAATGAATGGGTGGATGTCCACTGGAATTTAATATCTGAAGAGTATAAGAATAACCATTCCGAAGTTACTGTGAATGATATT
>CASPVX010000031.1 GCA_949425575.1 uncultured Bacilli bacterium | reverse complement strand
AGTATATTATAAAGTAGAAGATAAAGATGGAAACTACGTAACAGAAAGTAAATGGGTAGAAACAAAATTAGGACCATTTACTATAACATTTAATTATAATGGTGCTACTTCAGATAATGAAATTAGTAAAAAAACAATTAATTATAATGAAACATATGGAAAACTACCTAATCCCAAAAAAGTATATAATATAAAATTCGAACCTAATGGTGGAAGTATTACTGATGATTCAGTAGTATTAGTGTATAAATTTAATGGGTGGTATTTAGATGAAGATTATAAAAAGGCTGTAGGACAAAGTAGTATTTATAATTTAAAGGGTGATACTACTTTGTATGCAAAATGGAGTGAAGAAAAATTAGTTTTACCAAGTGTTACTAAAGCTGGTTATAATTTTAAAGGTTGGTATAAAGATTCAGACTTTAATGAAAAAATCGGAAATATTGGTGAAGATTATTTTCCAGATAGCAGTAGAACAATATATGCTAAATTTGTAGATGAAGAGGCTCCAACTAATCTAAGAATCACTAACAATAGTAATGGTGAATGGACTAAAGAAAATGTCACAGTTACATTATCGGCATCAGATAGTGGTAGTGGAATAGATCATTATGAATGGTACGAAAATGGAGAGTGGACAACAAGAGCGTTTTCTGTTGAAAATAATATAGGAACAATTGTTTATACTGCAGATAGAAATGTTAACATTAGATTTAGAGCAGTAGATAAAGCAGGAAATGTTTCTGAAGAAATAACGACTACAGTAAAAATAGATAAAACAGCGCCAAACGCTCCAACATATTTGGCTTATCACACTTCTGAAAGTGATAGATATACCAGTGGAACATGGACAACAAAAAGAGCTTATACAAAAATAGAAAGCAATGATGCTGGAGTTGGTATACAAAGTCTTCAATTTTCGCTTGATAATGGAGTAAGCTGGACAAACTTAGCTTTGGCTGATAGTGGTGGATTAAATTATGATGGGCAGAAAGCGTATGGAGTAGAAGGATGGGCTTTAAAAACAAGAAATGATAATGTTTATTTTAGGGCAGTAGATAAATTAGGAAATGCTTCAAATAAATCAGCTTTATTTAATATTAGGTATGATTTAACAAAACCAACTATAAGTTTAAATCCTAATACGCAGGCAAGTTATGTAAAGTCTAGAGTTGTGACAGTTAATTTGTCAGACGCGAATAGTGGGTTAAAAGCAAGTCAAAAAATATATTATTCATGGAGTACAAGTAATACAACAGCGCCTAGTTTTAGTTCCTATTTAACAACAACAAATGCTGCTGGTGCTGCTAGTACTTCAGTAACAGTTCCTGCCACATCTAATTCTTCATTTACAGGAACATATTATTTATGGATAAAATCAGCGACGCTTTCTGATACTGTTAATAATACATCAAATCAGGTGGTAAGTGCTTTATTTAAATTTGATAATACATTGCCAGCAGGATCAATCTCTTTTGCAGGATCAAAAGGATCTGTTAGTATCAATAATGTAAATAATGACAATGTTTATGTAACAGGTACTTCATGGGGAACAACACCATATTCTTCAGCAAGTTCAAGTGATGGACATTCTGGAGTAAAAAGTAGCTCATTATCATGTAGCAGTAATAATACAAATGTGGCGACAGTGAGTAATACAGGTACAAGGTCAAATGTAACTATAAAATCTAGAAAAGGAAGCACTAATAGTTATCATTATTTACAAGAAGCTGCAACCATAAGTTGTACACTTACAGTTACAGATAATGCAGGTAATAGTAGAAGTGTAAGTTCAAGTGCACTTGTTGGTAATGGATGGTTTGGTGGTGGAAATTTAACATGTTCATACAAATCAGGTGGTAGTTATAAAAACTGGTATTATGCGAATGGTTTAAATAAAGCCGTTGGGTGGATATATACTTGGCACCCATATTTAAAAACTAATATTTACTTTTATTCTAACAGTAGTGGACTTATGTTAAGAGATTGGCAAAAAATCGGTGGATATTGGTATTATTTAAATGATTGGTGTACTTATAATGTAACATATAAAACAAATTCAAACTATGACTATCCTGATGGTGGGATGATTTGGAACGATACTTTAATTAGAACATCAGATAATTCTAAATGGACATTTAACGCAAATGGACAATGTACATCAGGAAGCGGATGTTAGGAGAATGACTATGAAAAAAAATATAATGTTTATTCTAGTTTCAATATTAATAATAGTAATTTTAGGAATTATACTTGAAATTTATAATAATCATGAACCTAAAGTGAGAGAATTAATGGAAGAAGAAAAACAAAAATTACTTGAAAAAATAAGTATAGCGAAAGAAGATATATTAACAAATGGGAGTAATGTAACAATTGCTGCTGATATACAAAATGATAATTCTGAAATGATTTTAGTAAAAAAAATTCATGTTACATTATTTGATGAGTATGAAAATGAAATAGATAAATTTGATATTGAGTTGAATAAAAAAATTAAACAAAATAGTAAAATTAGGTTTTCTAAAACCGTAAAAGTTAATAATAATGGAAGAACATTTACTAAATATAAGATAGAATTATAAAATATTTTTAAAGGCTGAAAAAAATCAGTCTTTTTTCTTGATTAAAAATTATATTTTAGCTATAATTGTATTTCTGGAGTGATAAAGTAATTATCATTCTTTTTAAATCGAATATATAATAAAGAGGAGGATGATTTATGGAATATACAGATTTTTTAATTAGAATAGCAGCTGCGTTAATCCTCAGTTTTTTAATAGGATTAGAGAGGCAATGGAGAAGAAGGGCTATTGGCCTTAGGACAAATGTGCTTGTATGTTTAGGGTCTTTTTTATTTGTAAGCTTACCATTTTTATTAAAAGATGTAGAATTTGATTTTAAAGTCGCAGCTCAAGTTGTATCAGGAATTGGTTTTTTAGGTGCAGGAGTTATTTTGAAAGATGGTGCAAATGTAAAAGGGCTAAATACAGCAGCTACTTTATGGTGTAGTGCAGCTATTGGCGTTTTGTGTGCAAGTGGTCTTGTATTAGAAGCAGCAACAGGAACACTACTTGTTCTTCTTTCTAATATTGTTTTAAGAGCAGTAACAAGAAAGCTTGTAAAAAGAGAAATTGCTAAACAAAAACAAAGTTATAATTTAAAAATTGTTTGTGATAAAGAAAAGGAAATGATTTTAAGAACTATGTTAATTCAAAATATAAGTGATGAAAACTTAATATTGGATAACCTAGATACAACTTCAAATGGCGACCGAATTTCAATAATAGTACATATTACTTCTGAGGCTAAAGATGATTCTTCTTTGGACCATATAATAACAAGATTTACTATGGAACCAGGAGTAATTCATGTGGGTTATAAAAAGGAAGAATTTGATTTGGATGAGGATAGTTAAAAAATAAATAAACATAAGTAAAAAATATTTCTTTTTTTTATTATTTGTGTTAAAATGAAATATAGTATAGTGGAGATAATCACATCAAGGAGGATAAAATATGGGTTTCATTAAAAATCTTATGAAAGAAGACGAAAACGAAATTTTCGAAGGCAGTGATGCTTTTTATGAAGACAAATTAGAGGAAGAAGAAACAGGAAATAAAATGATTTTATTAGAGCCTCGCGCTTTTTCTGAATCACAACAAATTGCAGATCATTTAAAAAAGAGAAATACAGTTGTAGTTAATCTTAAAAGAGTAACTCCTGAACAAGCAAAAAGAATTGTTGATTTTTTAAGTGGAACTATTTATGCTATTAGTGGTGATTTACAAAAAATTGGTGGTGGAATATTTTTATGTACACCAAATAATGTAAGTGTACAAGGAAAAATCACTGGTGAAAATGCAGGAAAAGGAATTCACGATAACGACGATATTGATATTGAGTGGTAGTAGACAAATAGATAAAGTTGTGTTATTATAATTAGCACAAATCGGAAGAGGCGAGAATATGGAAAAGTTTAATCGTACTCTTAGAGGTTACGATCCAGAAGAGGTTAATAAATTTTTGGATCAAGTAATTGTTCAAGTTGAGAAGATGGTGGCTGACATCCAAGAAAAAGACAGAATTATTAGAGAGCTAAAACCACTGGCGGCCGAGAATGAACGTCTAAGAGAAAAAGTAGAAGGATATGAACGTTTAGAAAATACGTTAAATAGAGCTATTATTATGGCTCAAAAAACGTCAGATCAAATTAAAGTAGCTGCTCATAAAGAAAGCGAAGCTGTTTTAAATGATGCTAAACAAAGTGCAAGTAGAATTGTAAATGAAGCTTTGATTCGTGCTGAAAAAGTAGAAAATGAAGCACTAACAATTAAACGTAATATTAATAACTTTAAAAGACGCCTTAAAGATATTGTAGAAGCACAAATGAATCTTATAGATGAAATTGATGATATAGAACTTTAAAACATATGATGGAGACGATATATTAGGAAAATTAAAGAGAGTTAATGGTTGGTGTAAATTAACATGGAACTAATATATAGATCACTCTTGATGTGTTTTTCTGAAATTTAAGTAAGAAAAAACGGTAACGCGTTATAGTTTCAAGAGTATTTTAAATAAACTAAGGTGGTACCGCGGGTATAACTCGTCCTTAAATTAAGGATGAGTTTTTTTGTTAAATTAAAAGGAGATGATATAAATGACAAAGTTCAGAGCACTAGAAAAGAAAAATTTAAATGAAATTGAAAAGGAAATTTTAGAAAATTGGCAAAAAGAAAATATTTTAGACTTAACAATTGAAAACAGAAAAGATAGTAAACCATTTGTTTTTTATGATGGACCAGCAACTGCAAACGGTAAACCTGGTATACACCACATGCTTGCTAAAGAATTAAAAGATGTTTTTTGTAAATATAAAACAATGCAAGGTTATAAAGTTTTAAGAAAAGTAGGATGGGATACTCATGGTCTTCCTGTAGAAGTTCAGGTAGAAAAAGCTTTAGGATTTTCAGGTAAAAAGGATATTGAAAACTATGGAATTGAAAAATTTAACCAAAAATGCCGTGAAAGTGTATGGGAGAATGAAGCTGCATTTAGAGATTTAACTTTAAAAATGGGACAATTTATTGATTTAGAAAATCCATATATTACTTATGATAATAAATATATTGAAACAGAATGGTGGATTTTAAAGAAATATTTTGATGCTGGACTTTTATATAATGGACATAAAATAACTCCATATTGTTCAAGATGTGGAACTAGCTTGTCTTCTCATGAAGTAGCTCAAGAATATAAAGAAGTAAGTGTAAATACAGTTACAGTTCCTTTAAAACTAAAAGAAGAAGATACTTATTTATTAGTTTGGACAACAACACCATGGACTTTAATGGCCAATGTTGCTGCGTGTGTAAACCCAAATGAAGAATATGTAAAAGTATCTAGTAAGGGTTATAATTTTATAGTAGCTAAAGCTTTAGCGCCTACAGTATTAGGCGAAGATTACGAGGTTTTAGAAACTTATAAAGGAAAAGATTTAGAGGGAAAATCCTATGAACAATTAATGCCATTTGTTAAAACAAATAATGAAAATGCATTTAAAGTAATTTGTGCTGACTATGTTACTATGGAAGATGGTACAGGTATCGTGCATATTGCGCCAGCTTTTGGTCAAGATGACTATGAAGCAGGCCTTAAATATAATTTACCAGTTATAAATCCAGTAGGAGAAGATGGTAAGTATTTAGAAGGGCCTTGGAAAGGTAGAATAGTTACTGATCCAGAACTTGAAATTGATATTATTAAATATTTAAGCGAAAATGATCAGTTATTTAAGAAACAAAAAATAAAACACAACTACCCACATTGCTGGAGATGTAAAACACCACTTATTTATTATTCAAAACCAAGTTGGTATATAAAAACAACTGCTTATAAAGATAAAATAATTGAAGCAAATAAAAAAGTTAATTGGCACCCTGATTATGTTGGTGAAAAAAGATTTGCTAATTGGCTTGAAAATATGATTGATTGGGGAATTTCAAGAAATAGATATTGGGGAACTCCAATTCCAATTTGGACATGTGAATGTGGACATGTAGATGCTGTTGGTTCTATCAAAGAATTAATGGAAAAATCTGTAGAAAAAATAGATGAAAACATTGAACTTCATAGACCATATGTTGATGATATTCATATTAAATGTGAAAAATGTGGTAAAGAAATGACTAGAATCACTGATGTATTAGATTGTTGGTTTGATTCAGGTTCTATGCCATATGCGCAGTACCATTATCCTTTTGAAAATAAAGAATTATTTGAATCACAATTCCCAGCTGATTTTATTGCTGAAGGTGTTGATCAAACAAGAGGATGGTTCTATACTTTGCTTGTTATTTCAACATTTATAAGTGGAGAGTCATCATATAAAAACGTTTTAGTTAATGATTTACTACTAGATAAACATGGACATAAAATGCATAAGAGTAGAGGAAATGCTATTGAACCATTTTCTATTATGGAAAAATATGGTGCTGATACAGTTAGATGGTATTTGCCATATGTTTCTCCAGTTTGGACTCCAATTAAATTTGATGAGGAAGGGCTTAAAGAAATTTATTCTAAATATATAAGTACTCTTAGAAATACATATTCATTCTTTGAAATGTATGCAAATGCTGATAATATCGACCCAAGAGAGTATGATATTCCAGTAAACGATAGAGATTTGACTGATAAATGGTTAATTTCAAAAGCCAATAAAATGTTAAAGGAAGTAACAAATGGTTATGAAACTTATGATTTAACAAAAGTTGTAAGATCTGTTACAACATTTATTAATGATGATTTATCAAACTGGTATATTAGAAGTAACAGAAGAAGATTCTGGGCTTCAGAACTTACTGATGATAAAAAAGCAGTGTACCAAACAACTTATGAAATACTAGTTATGCTTACAAAAATAGTAGCTCCAATAACACCATTTATCGCAGAAGAAATATATACAAAATTAACAGATAAAAAATCAGTTCATTTAGAAGATTTTCCAAAATATGATGAATCTTTAATTGATGAAAAAGTAGAAGAAAAAATGGATTTAGTAAGAGATATTTGCTCTTTAGGTAGATTTGCTAGAGAAGAGGCTAAAATTAAAGTAAGGCAACCATTAAATGAAATTTTAGTACCATCATTTGCTAAAGATATCATGAGTGATTTAACACCTTTAGTTATGGAAGAGTTAAATGTTAAGAATGTTAACTTTACAGAAGATGTTAATACTTATGTCGATTATCAAATTAAACCTAATTTTAGAGAAGTAGGTAAATTACTTGGAAGTAAAATTAAACCATTTACAGAAATTTTAAATAATTTAGATAGTAAAGATATTGAAAAACTAAAAAATGAAAGTATTATGATTAATTTAGATGATGAAGAGTTTGAAGTAAAACCTGAAATGGTGTTAATTACATTAAATGCTAAAGAAGGTTACTATTCAGCTAGCAATGAAAATACATTTGTAATTTTAAATACTGAACTTACAGATGAACTAATTACTGAGGGTGTTGCTAGAGAACTTGTTCGTAAAATTCAAAGTATCCGTAAAGAGTTAGATTTAGTAATTACTGATAGAATAAATGTTAGTTATACAGGGGATACTGCAGATAAAGCATTTGATGAATATAATGACTATATTAAAGGTGAGACTTTAGCAAACGTTATAACTAAAACTGATAACAAATTAGATGAATTTGATATTAATGGATGTAATATTGGAATTAAAGTAGAAAGAGCTTAATAGCTCTTTTTTTGTATATTTTGCAAAATAATACATATTTTTTATTAGAGGTGGATTATGAAAAAAGCATTATTTTTATTAGTAATGATTACTATATGTATTATGCCAGTTAAGGCAGAAAAATTAAATCTTGCCGAAAGTGCGAAATCAGCAATTTTAATAGAAGCAAGTACTGGAGAGATTATTTTTGAAAAAGACAGTGATAAACAAATGAAACCAGCAAGTATGACAAAAATGATGAGTATGCTTTTAATAATGGAAGCAATTGATAATGGCATTGTTAAATGGGATGAAAAAGTTACAGTAAGTGAAAACGCATCTAAAATGGGCGGAAGTCAAATTCTCTTAGAAACGGGAGAAAAAATGACAGTAAGAGATTTGTTTAAAGGAATATCTATTGCTAGTGGAAATGATGCAGTAGTTGCAATGGCAGAAAAAATTGGTGGTAGTGTTGATGTATTTGTAAATATGATGAATGAAAAAGCTAAGACTCTAGGTCTTAAAAATACAAAATTTAAAAATCCTCATGGGTTAGATACAGATGAACATTTTTCCAGTGCGAGAGATATGAGTATAATTGCAAGAGAACTTGTAAAGCACAAAGAAGTATTAAAATTTACTTCAATTTATGAAGACTACTTAAGAGAAAATACGGACCGTAAAATATGGCTTGTCAATACAAACAAATTAGTAAGGTTTTATGATGGTGTAGATGGACTTAAAACAGGTTATACAGAAGATGCAGGTTATTGTTTAACTGCTACTGCTAAAAAAAATGGTATGCGTGTTATTGCTGTTGTTATGGGGGAACCTGACAGTAAACTTAGAAATAAAGAAGTGAGTGAAATGCTGGATTATGCGTTTGCTCAGTATGAAATTCATAATTTGTTAGGTGATAAAAAAGTAGTTGGTAAATATGAAATTGATAAGGCGAAGAAAAAATACGTTGATATTATTCCAAATGGAGAAGTAACTATATTGAAGAAAAAGGGAGAAAAACTAAACAATGTTAAGTATGATGTGATTTTAGATAAGTTAAAAGCTCCTATTAAAAGCGGAGATTCTGTAGGAACGCTAGAAATAAAGGAAAATAATAAACTTTTAAGAAGTGTTGATTTAACTGTAAAAGAGTCCATAAAAAAGGCTAATTTACTTGAACTTTATATTAGATATATAAAAGATATATTTGTTTCTGATACATTTATCAAAAATTAATATTTTTTAACAAAAGAAGGCTTATTTGCTTTCTTTTGTTAGTATTTATGTGGTATTATATTAATAGAAATTAATTAAGGAGGTATTATATGGAGAAGTATGTTCCTGATATGTATCAGAAAAGTATTTATACAATTGACTATACAAAGCTACTAAATCTAGGAATTAAATGTTTACTTTTTGATTTAGATAATACAGTTGTTCCATCAAAATCAAGTGAGCCTCCTCAAAAAGCTAAAGATTTATTTATCAGCTTAAAGCAAAAGGGTTTTAGAGTAATCATTTTTTCAAATAGTCCTAAATTTAGAGTTAAAAGGTTTCAAGACTTCTTTGAAGTAGAATGCATTTTTAATGCAATGAAACCAATGACTAAAAATTTTAAAAAAGTGATGATTAATCATAGATTAGGGGAAAATGAAGTCGCTATAATTGGTGATCAAATAATGACTGATGTAGTAGGAGGAAATAGAGTTGGAATTCTAACTATTTTAGTTAATCCATTAGAAACAAAAGATTTTATTTGGACACTTCCTAACAGAATACGTGAAAAGAAAATGATGAAAAAATTAAGAGATCGTGATTTGTTTTGTAAAGGAAGATACTATGAGTAAGTGTGCTGGATGTGGAATTCTTTTACAAAATGATGACGCATTAAAAGAAGGTTATACAAAAAATTTAGATAATAAATTTTGCGAACGTTGTTTTAGAATAAAAAATTATAATGAGTATCAAATAGTTGATAAAACAAATGATGATTTTACTAATGTATTTAAAGAAATAGAAAAAAGTAGAAATCTTGTATTATTGTTAGTGGATATTTTAGATTTAGATAGTATAAAAGATTTAGAATTAACCAATGATGTGGTTTTAGTTATTACTAAAAGTGATGTGTGGCCAACTGGTATTTCTGATAAAAACATATTAAATATTAAAACAAAATTAAATGTTGTTGATAAGATTGTTATAAGTAGTTTAAAAAATTATAATTTAGATGAACTTTTATCGAAGATAAAAAAACATCAAAAATCCAAAAATGTTTATGTTGTAGGATTTACAAATGCTGGTAAAAGTACAATGATAAATAAGTTTCTTAAAAATTATTCTGAAAAAGATGATAATCTTACAGTAAGTGCAATGCCATCAACAACACTAGATATGTTAAAAATACCTATAGATAATGATTTAACTATTATAGATACACCTGGGCTTATAGAGGAAGGAAGTATTTATAATATTGCATCATCAGAAATGCTTAAAAAAATAATTCCAGCAAGTAGAATCAACCCTAAGATTTATCAAGTGAAGGTATGGCAATCGATTGTTGTTTCAGATATTTTTAGAATTGATGCAGCTGATAATAATTTATTATTTGTAATGTCCAATGCTTTAACTTATGATAGATTTTATAAAAAAACTGATAGATTAGAAAATTTAAATAAAATTACTTTAAATGTAAAAGAAAATAGTGATATTGTAATTACTGGATTAGGTTTTATTAAAGTAAAAAAAGCTGAGGTAATAGACATTTACATTGACAAAAGAATTAGTGTATATACAAGAAAGTCATTAATATGATTTTCTTTTTCTTTACACATTTTGGCCTTTATGATAACATTAATAATAGGGTGATAATATGCTAGGAACAATAATTGGTATCGAAGAAAACACAACGCTTCTTAAGCTTAGTAATGAAGCAGGACAAGTTCAAAATTTAATTAATTTATATGTCGTAATGGAAGATCCTGAAAAAATAATTGTAGGCGAAATTGTTGATGTAAAAGAAGGAATCGCTAAAATAAATTTACTTGGTGAAATTCAAAATAATCGTTTTATTTTTGGTGTAATTAGAAAACCATCATTTGCATCTAAAGTAAAATTAATTTCAAAAGAAAAAATCCCTATGATTATTAGCTGTGACAGCAATAAAGAAAATGAAAGCTTGTTTATAGGGGAAAGTCCAGTTTATCCAGGTGTCCAAGTTGGTTTTAATATTAATAATTTTTTTGCTAACCACTTTGCTATATTTGGATCAACAGGTTCAGGAAAATCATGTGGTGTAGCTAGGGTTATTCAAAATATTTTTGAGAAGAAAAATCAAGTTGCATATAGAGCAAGTTTATTCATTTTTGATGCTTATGGAGAGTATCATTCGGCATTTAAAGATTTAGGAAAAGTGGTTCCTGAAATTAGCTTTAAAGCTTATACAACCAATGTAAATTTTTCTGATTCGGAAGTTTTAAAAATACCTTTATGGCTTTTAACTACAGATGATATTGCACTTTTGCTTAATGCAGAAAAACCAAGTCAATTACCAATTATTGAGAAGGCTTTGCAATTAGTATCTGTATTTGCTAGAGAAGAAGATGAAGTAATAAAACAAAAAAATGATATAGTAGCACGTGCTATTTTAGATATTTTATCATCTGGCCGTCCACCAGCTCAAATTCGTGACCAAGTTTTTTCAATTTTATCAAAATATAATACAAAAGATTTAAATTTAGAAACAACAATATATCAACCAGGTTATACAAGACCATTAAAGCAATGTTTGATTATAGATGCTTCAGGTAAAATTAGAGAAATGGAATTATTAACAAATTTTATAAATACTTTTTTAGATGATTCTATTGAACTTAATATGCCAGATGGATCATTTAAATATGGTCTTCAAGAATTAAGTGATGCATTAGATTTTGCATTAATTTCTGAGGGTGTGTTAAAAAGTGACAAGATATTTGATGAAACTAATACATTAAAGGTAAGATTGCATGGTTTATTAAACGGAGATTATTCACATTATTTTGATTGTCCTAATTTTATGACTAAAGATGAATATATTCGTAGTTTATTAATGGCAGGTAGTGGAAGAAAAGCTCAAATAATTAACTTTAACATCAACTATGTAGATGATAGATTTGCCAAAGTATTAACAAAAATATATGCAAAGATGTTATTTGAATATAATAAAGATAAAGGTAAACAGGCAACACTTCCTTTTCATATTATCTTAGAAGAAGCGCATAGATATGTTCAAAAAGATAATGATGTAGATTTATTAGGGTATAATATTTTTGACCGTATTACGAAAGAAGGAAGAAAATATGGTGTAATTTTAGGATTAATAACTCAAAGACCATCTGATTTATCAGAAACAGCCCTTTCACAATGTAATAATTTCTTAATATTTAAAATGATGCATCCAAAAGATGTTAATTATATTAAAGAAGCAGTTCCAAATATTACAGAAGAGATTGTAAAAAGGCTTAGAATTTTACAACCAGGAACATGTATTGCATTTGGTAATGCATTTAAGGTACCTGTAATTGTAAGACTTCCCATGCCAAATCCAGAACCTTCTAGTAGTAGTTGTGATATTAGTAGAACGTGGTTTATTAATCGTAATAATCCAGGGGCATAACTTTAGAGAAATCTAAAGTTTTTTTTAAAATATACCAATTTCCCAAATTGGACATAAAAAACAGCTATAAAGGCTATTTTTGATATGAAAAGGGTAAAACTGTTAAGTAAAAACGGCAAATTAGTCATTTGCTTTAATTTTTAAAATAATATAAAGTGCATATTGGAGATGTTTGAAATCTCTGTCGGTGTCTGCCTTTCCAGTTTCTCAGGGGGTAAACTTTGAAGAAAGGGGGCTTGATATTAGTGGCGAAAAAAGATTTTATGATCCAAGTATTGTTAGTAATTATCATTTTATTAATTGGTCTTCTTTGGAAGAGCTTAGGTTAATAAAAAAAGACACCAAACTATTATAGTTTAGTGTTTACCCAGAAAAGGTAGACATTGATATATTTCAACATCTCCTCAAATTAACTATAACACATTTAATATAAATATGCTAGTAGAAAATATAAAGTATTTTCTTTTTTAATACCTTGATTATACGTTCTGATGTAGTATATAATATAAAAAGAATTGTAAATAATAAAAGTAAAGTAAAAATTATCCAATTCCCACTTGCAAATATGCTGGGGGGGGGGTATAATAGAAAGAGAAGTAAATGATGGAAAAGTGTAAAGAGAGGAGGTATGAATATGAATAAGAAAATACTCATAATAGGACTCATAATAATAGTAGTAACAATGAGTATAGGATATGCAATATATAGTACCTCCCTAAAAGTAACAGGAACAGGTAGTATTGATAGTAACTTTAATATAGAAGTAACAAAAATAAAAGAAGATAAAAAAGAAGGAAAAGCCATAAGTATAACAGAACCAACATATACAAAAACAAGTGCGACCTTTAATACAAAACTATCAAGAGAAAAAGATAATATAGAATATAAAGTAGAAATAAGTAATAAAGGAAGTATAGATGGAAAGATAGAAAAAATAGAAATAATAAATCCAAATGAACAAGTATTAGTAGAAACAAGAGGAATAGAAAAAGGACAAATATTAAAAGCAGGAGAAA
>CASPVX010000030.1 GCA_949425575.1 uncultured Bacilli bacterium | reverse complement strand
ACAAGTGAATATAATATAGACAATTTTTATTTAAGTAAGATAAAGATAAGAGTAACAGATTTAGCTGGTAATAATAAAGAATATAAACTAGATGAAACTAAGTTAAACGAAATATACCAAAGAATATATACACTATTAAATGATGAATATAAAAAGGTTTTGAATGATAAGGATTCTTATAAATATGAATTATTAAACAAAACATATCCAGTAGGAAGTATTTATATAACTGATGAAAAGAAAAATCCAAGTGAAACAATTGGAGGGGATTGGAAAGCTTATGGTACAGGTAGAACTTTAATTGGAGTAGATTCTAGCGATAATAATTTTAATACAGTGAATAAAATAGGTGGAACAAGTACTACAACTCTAGCCACAACTAATATGCTTTCACATAATCACAGTATCCCTGCTTTAACAGGTACAGCGGCATCAGCAGGTGTACATACTCATACAAGGGGAACAATGAATATAACTGCTTCCGTTTGGACACGTGATTTTTATGTTGATAATCATAATTTAATTTTTCAAGGTTCTGGAGCTTTAACTGCCACTTATACTTTGGATGCTAATAATTCATATGCTGAAATGGCTGTACAACCTGTAACAAAGAGTCCGTATTATATTAATGTTTTAAGCGTTGATGCTAGTAGGAATTGGACAGGGGCAACTTCTTCTAATGGTGCTCATACGCATAGTGTAACTACTAATGCAGGAACATCAGGAAGTATTGGTAGTGGAACAGCATTTTCAAATCTACCGCCATATATAATTGTATATATATGGAAAAGAATTAGTTAGGAGGAAAAAAATGAAAAAAATTATTGTTATGTTATTTGTCTGTTTTATCACCATGAATAATGTTTATGCTATCGATATAGAGACACAGCTTAAAATAATGCAAAAAGATATAGAAAATTTAAAAAATGAAGTTTCGGAATTAAGAAATACAAGATTAGATAAAACATACCCAATAGGAAGTATATATGAAACGACAACATATTCAAATGCACGTGAAGTTTCTAGTGCATTAGGAGGAACCTGGGAAGAATATGGAAAAGGTAAAACATTAGTTGCTGTAGATTATAATGATGACAATTTTAATGTGGTAAATAAAACAGGCGGAAATATAACGACAATATTATCAAGTAGTAATTTACCATCACATACCCATAGTATTCCAGCTTTATCAGGAACCGCTAAAGAAACAGGCGCGCATACTCATACAAGAGGAACTATGAATATAACTGGAAGTGTAAAAACTCGTGATTTTAATGTTGCAAATCACAATTTAATATTTCAGCCAAGCGGAGCATTTAGTGTTTCATATACAAGTGATTCAGGTACAACACAAGCTGCACAATATATATCTAAGACACCATACTATATTAATGTTTTAAGTTTTGATGCTAGTAGGAATTGGACAGGAGCTACTTCTTCTAATGGTGCTCACACGCATAATGTAATTACTAATACAGGAACATCAGGCAGTGTTGGTAGTAGTACATCATTTTCAAATTTGCCACCATATATAACTGTATATCGATATAAAAGAATCGCATAATATGCGTTTTTTTACTAGCATTTTGATTGCTTTAAATGCATAAATATAGTATAATGTAAGGGCAAAAGGGTGATAAGATGATAGAAAGATTAAGAGCTATAGAAGAGAAGTATAATGAGCTTCAAGATGAACTTATGAAACCAGAAACAATTAGTAATGTTAAAAGAACATTAGAAATTACTAAAGAACAAGGAATGATTAAAGAACCATATGAAGCTTATCAAGAGTATAAAACAATTTTAACCGATTTAGAAGAAGCAGAAAGTTTACTTAAAGACCCAGAATTAGGAGAATTTGCTAAAGAAGAAGTAGATAGATTAAAAGTAGAAAAAGAAGAAATGGAAAGTAAGTTAGAAATAATTTTACTTCCAAAAGATCCTAACGATGGAAAAAATGTTATTGTTGAAATAAGAGGAGCCGCTGGTGGAGATGAAGCAAATATCTTTGCTGGTGATCTATATCGCATGTATACTAAATATTCTGAAAAAGAAGGTTGGAAAATAGAAGTTATTTCGGAAGAACATTCTGATAATGGAGGATATCCATTAATAGAATTTATGGTTAAGGGAAATAATGTATATTCAAAATTAAAATATGAAAGTGGTTCTCATAGAGTACAAAGAGTTCCAGTAACTGAAACACAAGGAAGAGTTCATACTTCAACAGCAACTGTTCTTGTAATGCCAGAAGCAGAAGAAGTAGATGTTGAAATCAATCAAGGTGATTTAAGAATTGATGTATATCGTAGTACTGGTGCAGGTGGGCAATGTGTAAATACAACTGATAGTGCAGTTAGAATCACACACCTTCCTACTGGAATTGTAGTAACTTGCCAAAATGAAAGAAGTCAAATTCAAAATAAAGAAAAATGTATGCAAATGCTTAGAACTAGATTATATGAGGCTGAACTTAGAAAACAAGAAGAAGAGCTTGGTAATGAAAGAAGAAGTAAAATTGGTTCTGGAGATCGCTCTGAGAAAATAAGAACATATAATTATCCTCAAAATAGAGTGACAGATCATCGTATTGGATTTACTACTAAGAATTTAGATAGAGTTATGGAAGGTACTTTAGAGGAAATAATTGAGGCTCTAATTACTGAAGATCAAAATCGTAAATTACAAGGTGAATAATGAACGATATTGAGTATTTAAAAAAATATTTAAAAGAAGAAGAGCTGGAAGAAGGTTTAAAAAAATTAGAAACTGGATATCCAGCTCAATATATTGTTGGGGATGTTAATTTCTACGGACATAAAATATTAGTTAATGAAAATGTATTAATTCCAAGATTCGAAACAGAATTATTAGTTGACAAAACTATAAACTATATTAAAGAAAATTTTGATGAAAATATTAAAATTTTAGATATAGGAACAGGGAGTGGGGCAATTGCAATTAGTTTAAAAAAAGCTTTTCCAAACTCTTCTGTAACAGCAGTTGATATATCTGATGAGTCATTAATACTAGCGCAAAAAAATGCAAAAATAAATAATGTAGAAATTAATTTTATTAAAAGCGATATATTAAAAAATATTGAAGGAACATTTGATGTAGTAATTAGTAATCCACCATATATTGATTATTCTGAAGAAATAGATGAAAAAGTTAGAAAATATGAACCACATTTAGCGTTGTTCGCACAAGAAAATGGACTTTATTTTTATAAAGAAATATTTAAAAATATAAAACCATATTTAAATTCAAAGTTTTTATTAGCTTTTGAAATTGGAGAGACACAAGGAGAAATTCTAAAATTAGAGGCCTTAAAATACTTTGAAAATATTTCAGTAGAAAAAGATTACCCTGGAAAGGATAGATTTTTATTCATAGAAAGTTGAAAAAAATTCAACTTTTTTTATTTTTAAAAGAAAATTATAGTATCTATAAACAGTCATAACTGAAAAATTATAGATAATTTGTCAAAAAAGTATAAGTGTAAACCAAAATAAAATAAATTGTAAAATTACAAAAATATTAACTCAAATAATTAAATGCCACAAGGTAATTTTTATGAAAGATATTTTTTTGGAAGAAATTTACTTTACACCTTGATTTACTTTTTAAAAGCCCCATGTTATAATCTTATTAGGTGGTAGTATGTGTGAAAAAATGACAATTTTATTAAAACAAATCAATATAAATGAAAACAATTATAAATACTTTGATGGAAGTAAATTAGAAAAAATAATTTGTAACAAAAAAAAGGATAATTACCTTTTTTTAATCACTTTAAATCTACCATTACCAGTAGATGTTTTAATAGAATTTAAAAATAAATTAATTAGTCATTTTGGAAAACATGCTGAAGTGTCTTTTAAATTTAATTTAAAAGAATTTAATCTAGAAAGTCTTACAGAATATTATCGTTATTTTTTAAAAGAATATAGTAAGTCAGCTCCACTTTTAGAGATATTTATTAATAGTAAATTAGAGTTAAATGATGATGTTTTAACCATAGAAGTAAGCAATAAAGCTGAACAAATGAAATTTAGTAGTATAGAAGAAGATTTATTAAAAAAATTAATAGCTTGTGGTTTTGATATAAAAATTAATGTATTTATAAATGAAGAAAAAAGTGAAGAAATAAGAAAAGAAATAGAAGAAGCAAAAACTAAAGAAATTCCAAAAGTAGAAAAAAAAGATAATCCAATTATTATGGGTGGAGAAATACGTAGTAAAATTACTGATATTAGTTCGCTTACATTTGAAATGGATAATGTTACAGTTGAAGCTAAAATATTTGGTAAAGACTTATTTGAATCCTCAAAAAGTGATTTTAAAATAATTACCTTAAAAATTTATGATGGTACAGACAGTATGTATTGTAAAATTTTTTGCCGTGATTCAGAGGATTTTATTCGATATGATAAAGGATTAAAAGTTGGGAAATATTATAAAATTAAAGGTTATACAAAGAATGATAAATATTCTAATGAAATTGTTTTAAATGCTAGAGATATTAATTTATCAGATAAAAAAGATGAAGCAAGAGAAGATAACGCTGAAGAAAAAAGAGTTGAGTTACATGCTCATACAATGATGAGTCAAATGGATGGTGTAAGTAAAGTTGATTTAAAGAAACATTATGTAGAACTTATTGATAGGGCTGTTGCATTCGGGCATAAAGCAATTGCTATTACTGACCATAATTGCTGCCAGGCTTTTCCTGCAATTTTTGAAATGGTTAAAGGTATTAATAAAGGTAAAGAAGAAAAAGATAAGTTTAAACCATTATATGGAACTGAACTTACTTTAATTGATGATTCTGTAGATATTGTTTTAAGACCTACAGACGATGATCTTCTTGAAACGACATATGTTGTATTTGACTTTGAAACAACTGGTTTAAATGCAGGTGGAACTGATTCTATTATTGAAGTTGGAGCAGTTAAAATATGTAATGGAGAAATAATAGATAGATTTTCTGAACTTATTAATCCAGGAAGAAAGCTACCAGCAAAAATAACAGAAGTTACTAATATTACTGATGATATGCTTGTTGGTAAAGATAATGAAGAAACAGTTATTAAAAGATTCAAAGAATGGTATAGTGATCTTCCAATGGTTGCTCATAATGCTAAATTCGATGTATCATTTTTAAAAATGGCATATCAAAAATATGATTTAGGCGAATTTGATAATACTGTAATTGATACATTAGAATTATCTAGAACCTTAGATAGTAATTATGCTCGTCATGGACTTTCTGCTTTAGTTAAAAGATATGAAGTGCCATGGGACGAAACAGCACATCATAGAGCGGATTATGATGCTGAAGGAACTGCACTAGTATTACATAAAATGCTTAAAAAATTAGTTTCTCAAAACTATGAAAAAATAAGCGATTTAGATAGATTAGTTTCTAAAGATGAAATACATAAATATGGTAAGGCATATCATGTTAATTTAATTGCCCTTAATAAAACGGGACTTAAAAACTTATTTAAAATTATTAGTTATGCTAATACAAAATATTTATATAAAACACCAAGAATTCTAAGAAGCGAGATAGAGAGTCACCGAGAGGGATTGCTTGTTGGTAGTGGTTGCTATGAAAGTGAAATTTTTACTTTAGCTCGTAGTAAAAGTGATGAAGAATTATCTAACTTAATTAATTTTTATGACTATGTTGAAGTTCAACCACCTGCAGTTTATGATCATTTAATTCAAAGGTCAGATTTTGGAAATAAATTAGAGGTAATTGAACACCTTAAGAAAATTATTAGGGTTACAAAAGAGGCCGGAAAAATAATAGTTGCAACTGGCGATGTTCATCATACTGAACCTAAAGATAGATTATATAGAGAAATTATTGTTAATCAAAAAGTTCCAGGTGGAGGAAGACATCCACTTTCTAAAAAAGATATTACACAAATACCAAGTCAACATTTTAGAACAACAGAAGAAATGCTTGAAGACTTTAATTTTTTAAGCGACGAAGAAGCAAAAGAAATTGTTATTGAAAATACAAATAAAATTGCTGATATGGCAGAAGATATTGAAGTTATTATTGATACTGGTGGAATTCCTTTTGCTCCAAAGATTGAAAATTGTACTGAAGATACTACTAATATGGTATATGATAAAGCCAAAGAAATTTATGGCGATCCACTACCATACAATATTGAAGAAAGAATTGCTAGTGAGTTTTATGGTGATGAACCATTAAACATAATAAAAAAACAAGCAACTAAAAAAGGATTAACGGGCGAAGAGTTTGAAAAATATATTCATGAGCAGTTACATAAAGTAATGCGTACCTATTTCGATGGCGTAAGAAGTTTAGTTGAGGAAGATATCAAAGAAACAAGTGAAGAAAATTTAACTGATGAAGAAATAAAAAAACAAGCGGAAGATAAGCTTACCGGAATTATAGGAGCTCATTTCGATGTAATTTATTTAATTAGTCAAAAATTAGTTAAAAAATCTAATGATGATGGTTATTTAGTAGGTAGCCGTGGATCAGTTGGTTCTTCTTTTGTTGCTACTATGATGGGGATTACAGAAGTAAATGGACTTCCAGCACATTATGTTTGTCCAAATTGTAAACATAGTATTTTTGAAATAGATGGTGAACCACTTGCTAAACAATATGATATTGGATTTGATTTACCAGATATGAATTGCCCTAAATGTAATACACTTATGAAAAAAGATGGACAAGACATGCCGTTTGCTACTTTCCTTGGATTCCACGCAGATAAAGTACCAGATATCGATTTAAATTTTTCAGATTTAAACCAAGCGGCAACACATGAATATACTAAAGAATTATTTGGTGTTGATAATGTTTATAGAGCAGGAACAATTGGAACAGTGGCTGATAAAACCGCTTATGGGTATGTTAAGGGTTACTGTGAAGATAAAGGAATATTAATGCGTTCAGCTGAAATTGAAAGATTAGCTATAGGATGTACTGGAGTTAAACGTACTACAGGACAGCACCCAGGAGGAATAGTAGTTATTCCAGGGTACATGGATGTATTTGATTTTACACCATTCCAATATCCAGCAGACGACATAGAATCTGCATGGAGAACAACACACTTTGATTATCACGCAATTGATCAAGATGTATTAAAATTAGATATTTTAGGACACTCAGGTCCTACTAAATTACGTATGATTCAAGATATTACTGGTGATGATGTAACTAAAGTTCCTTTAGATGATAAAGAAACAATGGGAATATTTTTATCACCAGAGCCACTTGGCGTAACATCAGAAGAAATTATGTGTGAAGTTGGAACCATTGGAATTCCAGAATTTGGGACACCATTTACAATTGGAATGGTAACAGAAACAAGGCCAAAAACATTCTCAGAACTTGTTAAAATTTCAGGACTTTCTCATGGTACAGACGTATGGAATGGAAATGCAAGAGACTTAGTTAATAATAATGTTGTTCCATTTAGTGAAGTTATCGGATGTCGTGATGATATTATGGTATATCTTATGAATGAGGGAATGGACAGATTAAAAGCATTTAAAATCATGGAATTTGTTCGTAAAGGTAAAGCAAGTAAAGATCCTGAAAAATGGGCAGATTTTGCTAAGGATTTAAAAGAAGCTGGTATTGAAGACTGGTATATTGATTCATGCTTTAAAATTAAGTACATGTTCCCTAAAGCACATGCTGTTGCATATGTAATTAATGCGTTTAGACTTGCTTATTATAAAGTTCACAACCCAATAGTTTATTATGCATCTCAATTTTCTGTAGAATATACTGATTTTGATATTGATGCTATGATAAAAGGCTATGATTCTGTAAGATTAAAAATTGGCGATATTATAAATAAAGGATTTGAAGCAAGTAATAAAGAATCAAGTATTTTGGAATGCCTAAAACTTTCTTTAGAAATGCTTGCCCGTAATATTAAATTCGCACCTATTGATTTAAATAAAAGTGATTCAATAAATTTCACAATTGCAGAAGATGGAAAATCTTTAATTCCTCCTTTTAGAGCAATAGATGGTCTAGGCGATGTTGTTGCTAAAAAAATAGTTGAAGAAAGAGAAAAGTGTCCATTTATAAGTATTGAAGATTTACAAAAAAGAGGTAAAGTTTCTCAAACACTAATAGATAAAATGCGAACTATGGGAATTTTAGATGGAATGGATGAATCAAGTCAATTAAGTTTATTTTAAAGATGATTAAAATCATCTTTTTTTATTGATTATACGTTATGATGTAGTATATAATTGTGTAAGAAGCGTTAATAATAAGAATAGAAAGAATTTGAATTAATAAGTTTTCCCTCTTGCAAATATGCTGGGGGGGGGGGTATAATAAGGGTGGTGAACTAAAATGAGAAAACAGAGAATAGGTAGAAGACAAAGGAAAAAACAAAAAACATTAATTATCTTTTCTATGATAGACATAGTGTGTTTATTTAGTGCAGGATATGCAGCTTTTTCTTCTAATTTTTTAGTGAGTGGAAAAGGAACTATTGTGGAAAAACCTATAACTATAGAAGATTTAAAAGATAAAAAAGTTGATAGTGATGATGGTTTATATATTGATCCAACTGAAGAAGGTAGATATGTTTATAGAGGTAAAAAAACAGACAACTATATTTCGTTTAACAATGAACTTTGGCGAATTATAGGAATAGAGTCAGATGATTCATTAAAAATAATAAGAAATGAAGTAGTTAAAAATAAGGAATTTGATGTTGCAAATCATCGTTCTACAGCCAAAAATACTTATTGTTTAACTCCGGACCGTGGTTGTAATGTATTTTCACAAGTTTCAGGAAATTTTATGCCACCTGATAAAAAATATAGTGGAACAGTAACCGAAGATAGTTCAATTAAAGAATATTTAAATAGTACTTATTTAGATAGTTTAAATGAAGAGGCTGGGAATCAAATGGTAAGTCATAGTTTTAATATAGGTGCAGTAGAATTTTTAAATCAAACTGGCGGAGATACTTTAGAGAAAAATACTATGGGGGAAAAAATGTATACATGGAATGGACTTGTTGGTCTTGCAAATGTAAGTGACATAATAAAAGCGAGTAAAAATGAAGCTTGCAAATCTGTAACAGACGATAGATCACAAAGTGCAGATAATAATGGAAAAGTTTGTAATGATAGTTATTTATTTAATGTAACTAATACGACTTGGTGGACTATTAATGCTGCAGCAACCGAAAGCGAACAAACTACACATAGTGTATGGGGCGTATATGATTTTAGTAATAACGGTGGATTAGGTCGTTATTATGGGAACCTTACAACCCTTAGCGTAAGACCAGTTGTATATTTAAATTCAAATATTAAATTAACTGGAAAGGGAACAGAAAGCAAACCATATTTAATAGTTAAATAAAGGAAATTTAATAATTTCTTTTTTTTATTGATTATAACCCTTAATGTATTATATAATTATAATAAGAATAGAAAAACTTGAGGTAAAAAACGAGTTTTCCCTCTTGTAATGGGCTTGATATAATTAAGATGGTGAATAATATGAGAAAAAAATCTAGAGGCGATAGAAAGAAAATCAAAAAATTAATTATTTTTTCTGTAGTTGGAATAGTGTGTTTATTTAGTGCAGGATATGCAGCATTTTCTTCTAATTTTTTAATAGGAGGAAAAGGAATTATTGTGGAAAAACCTATATCTATAGATACTTTAAAAGATAAAAAAGTTGATAGTGGTGATGGTTTATATATTGATTCAACTGAAGAAAATAGGTATGTTTATAGAGGGGAAAGTCCAGATAATTATATTTCATTTAACAATGAACTTTGGCGAATCATAGGAATAGAATCAGATAATTCATTAAAAATAATGTCTGAAACCAATACTGGTGGAGCGATTGCATGGGATAATGATGCTAATCCTGATTGGAAAATATCTAGTTTAAATAAACATTTAAATGAAACATATTATCCTACATTAAATGAAGAAGCAAAACAAAATATGACTTTGCATGAGTTTAATATAGGAAAGTTTTATCTTAATTGGGATGAGGATGTTTCAGAAACATCGTTATTACAAGATGTTGGCTATGAAAAAAGAGAAAAATGGGAAGGAAATGTTGGAGTATTAAATGCTACCGATTTTATAAAGAGTAGCCTTGATTCTAAGTGTATAAGTGGTAGAGCGAGTTGGCTATCTGCAGACGATATGCCGTGTAGAAATCAGAACTGGCTATATAAGAATGGCGAATGTTTTTGGACTATAAACTCTAATGATCCAACTAATCCTAAATATGAACATAATGGATGGTTAATCCATAATTATATGGGTGGTTATGGATTAGACGGTAAATATAGTGATGCCAATGCAGAATTAAAAGCTTATCCAGTAGTATTTTTAAAGCCTGAAATAATGTTAACAGGAAAGGGTACTAAAGATAATCCATATTTTATTAGCAAATAAAAATACCATAAATATGGTATTTTTTTATTTATTATTTTTGAAAGTGTTAAAAACAGTATTTTCTAATTCAACAGCAATTTCTATATGACTTCCATTATTTTTTTCGGCACTTATTTCTTCTAAAAATTGATTGTGATTATTTTCTATTCTTGTAAATAAATCCTTAGCTCTTTGACTATCAAAACCATCTTCGTATACTTCACCTGCAAATTCAGTCATTGCATCAAAATTAGGCATAGCGCTATTTAATAACTTACCTAATGAGTTTAAAAAGTTTGGTTCTTTTTGTTCCAATGGTAGTTTAGAAAGTAAATTGGAAATAGAAACATCTACTTGATTAAATAAATTTATACGTTTATTTGAATCAATAAACATTTCAGGATAATACTTTTCTGGAATGTAGTTTTCTAAGAATTTATTTGCTGTTTCGATAAGAAAAATATTTTCATCTACTTCATCTTGTAATAAATCTAATATAGTGATCGAATAGAAGTTTCTAAGTTCACTATCTATTGTAATTTCATTTAATGATTTATTATAAGCATCTCTTAAAGATTCAACATTAAAATTTTTAAAATATCCAAATTTATTTTCATCTAATGATTCTAATTGCTTTCTTAGTCCTTCTAATAATTTTGGATCAATATTTTCTTTTTTAGATAATTCACTTGTAATTTCCAAATAAATATTTTTAATACCTTGAATTTGTGACAATGTACTGTCATCAAATGCATTATATCTAGAGAAAAACGCACTATCATGAATTTCAAGATTATTAGAATTTGGATTTATAATTTTTTCTAAAATACTTTTCATAATTCCTCCTCTTTATATAGTAATTATATCATGCATTTTTTTATAAAAAGTCTTAAATATAAATAAAAACATTATATTTACACTTAAATACATTAATTGACTTTTTAAATATAACTAAGTATAATTTTGAATTAGGATAGGTGAGAATATGAAAAGAGGTTTTACTTTAATTGAACTTTTAGCTGTAATAACACTTTTAATAATTATTTTAACAATTACATTTTCAGTAATTAATAATGTGTTAAAAGATTCAAGGGAAAATACTTATGAAACACAAATATCAACATTAGAAAATGCAGCAAAAAGGTATATTTCTGATAACATTCAGGGAATTGCTGATGATGGTTCTTCTGTAATTTCTAGAGATAAAGATAATTTTATAACTATATCAGCACTACAAAAAGGAGGATATATCAATTCTAAATCAATAATTAAAAATCCAAAAGATGAAAGAACAATGACTGGCTGTGTAGTAGCCGCTTATTCGAATACGTATAACCAATTTCAATATTTATATACTGATTATGGGTGTATGAATGAAAAAGTATTTACACCTAAAATCACTATTACTAAAAATGATAATGGTAAATATAATGTAGCAATTAAATATCCTAATGTAATGGATATGATGGATGGTTTTAGATATGTTTATAGACTAGGAAAAGAAGATGATATTGAGGTACAAGGTTCAGAAGTAACAGGACTTTCAGTTACAAGTGGTACAAAAATAACTGCAGAAATTCAAAGAGGCGAATATTTAATAAGACAAATTACTGAAATTGCATAAAAGTTAGAAAAATCTAACTTTTTTTGATATAATAAAAATGTTTAGAAGGAAGGTAGTAAGATGAAATTGTCTTTGGTAGTTCCTTGTTATAATGAAGAATATAATGTCAAGGACTTTCACAATGCTGTAGAAAAAGCATTTGAAAATGAGAAATTTAAATATGAAATTATTTTTATTAATGATGGTAGTACAGATAATACTATGAGAGAACTTAAAGACTTATATGACTATTCAAAGCAAAATATAAAAATAGTTAATTTTTCTAGGAATTTTGGTAAAGAAGCAGGAATATATGCTGGACTTAAGAATGCAGAAGGAGATTTTGTTTCTATAATTGATGCAGATTTACAACAAAGACCTGAATATGTTTTGGAAATGGTAAAATTTTTAGAAGAGAATCAAGAATATGATTCAGTAGTTGCTTATCAAGCAGAAAGAAAAGAAGGAAAATTTTTATCTTTTTGTAAACATTCATTTTATAAAATTATTAATAGGACTTCAGATGTTGAATTTGTTAATGGGGCTAGTGATTTTAGAACATTTAGAAAAAATGTAATAGAATCAATTTTAGAGTTAGGAGAGTATTATAGATTTTCAAAAGGACTTTTTTCCTGGGTAGGGTATAACAATTACTATATGCCATATGAAGTAGAGGAAAGAGCAAAAGGAACTTCAAAATGGTCTTTTTGGAAATTATGGAAATACGCAATCGGAGGGATTGTTTCTTTTACAACAGCACCACTTAAAATTGCGACATTTTTAGGTTGTGGTTTTTCACTATGTGCATTTGTTTATTTTATAGTTGTTTTAATTCAAAAAATATTTTTCTCAATTGCAGTACCTGGTTATGCCACAATAGTTATGCTTATTTTACTTATTGGTGGTATTCAACTTTTCAGTATCGGTTTAATTGGAGAATATTTAGGAAGAACTTATGTTGAAGTTAAAAATAGACCTATTTATATTGCAAAAGAAGTTTTAAATAACAAAGGAAAGAAAAATGCTAAGAAAAATTAAATCATTGTATTTTAAATATGAAGAAATAATAAATTATTTAATAATAGGGGTTTTAACAACTGTAGTAAGTCTAGGATCATATTTTATATTTACTCATACATTCTTAGATTCATCTGCACTTGGTATTCAAATAGCAAACGTACTCTCTTGGATATGTGCTGTTAGCTTTGCTTATATTACTAATAGAAAATTCGTATTTAAAAGTAAGAATATGAATATAGTTAAAGAGATAATTAATTTTTTTGGTTCAAGAGTATTTTCACTATTAGCTGAAATGCTTGCGATGTTTATAATGGCTACAATTTTAGGAATTGATGATTTGATTTCAAAAATTGTTTGTCAAATCATAGTTACAGTTCTAAATTATATTCTTAGTAAATTATTTGTTTTTAAAAAGGAAAAATAGAAATATTTTTCTTTTTTAATACCTTGATTATCTATTCTAATGTAGTATATAATATAAAAAGAAT